>JBAXFC010000108.1:0-9240 GCA_037140135.1 Chloroflexota bacterium | reverse complement strand
CCGTAGCCGAGGCGGTAGCCGCCGGGCGCGAAGCCGACGCACGGAACGAGGAGCAGGTCCGGGACCACGACCTCGCTCCCGGCAGGCGTCGGGATCCCGAACGCGTCGTCCTGCATCGGGCAGCCCGGATACCAGGCCCGGAAGCCGAGACACTGCGTCGCCGGGTCGATGACCGGCAGCCCGACGCGGCGGCCGGGCGCTCCACGGAGCCACGCCCCGAGTGCCGGCAGCGGATCGAACTCGCCCCGGATCGGCCAGTAGGCGCCGATCACCAGCGCCTGGTGCTCCCCGAGCCACACGAGCAGCACCCGCTCCAGGCGAGCCGATCGCTCATCGCGGTCCGGCAGCGCACGGCGCTCGGCGATCAGCCGCTTGCGCAGCGTGCCCTTGCCGGGCGTGGGATCGGGCGACGGCGTGGACATGGCGCCACAGGATATCCGTCGGGCCTCGCGCCACGACGGGGCCGGCAACCGTCCGCGGTGCTCACGACCTGCCCACGACCTGCCCCGGCCGCCCGGAACGCACCTTCGCACCCCGCCGCTATGCTGGATTCGAACCGCACGCCATCCACCTGGCAGGAGCCCATGCCCGACCTTCCGGACCTCATCCCGCTCGAGACGGCCCAGGCGCGCGTCCTCGACGGCGTCGCCGCCCTCCCCAGCATCTCCGTGGACCTCGCCGACGCGGGCGGTCTCGTGCTCGCGGCGCCAGTGCGCTCCACCCTGACCGTCCCGTCATGGACCAACAGCGCGATGGACGGCTTCGCCGTTCGGGCAGCCGACATCGCCGCCGCCTCCGGTGACCACCCGGCGGTGCTGCGCGTCCTCGGCGAGGTGGCCGCGGGGCGGGCACCCGAGGGCACCGTCACGACGGGCACGGCGATCCGGATCATGACCGGCGCGATGCTCCCCGACGGCGCCGACACCGTGGTGCCGGTCGAGGAGACCGATGCGCCGGCTGGCGCCTCCGCCATTCCGGACCAGGTGGCGATCCTGGCGGCCGTCCGGATCGGCGACCACATCCGCCAGCCGGGCAGCGACGTCCGCGCGGGCGCCCACCTGCTCGATGCGGGGCGCACCTGCGACGCGGCGGCGGTCGCCCTGCTTGCGGCGACCGGCCATGCAACGGTGTCGGTCCACCGCCGCCCGCGCGTGGCGGTGATCTCGACCGGCGACGAGCTGGTCCAACCCGGCCAGCCTCTGGGTCCGGGCCAGATCCACGATTCCAACTCGTTCACGCTGGCGGCGCAGGCGGCCGAGGCCGGCGCGGAGGTGCGGCGACTGGGCGTCGCGCGCGACACGCTCGAGGCCCTGCTGGGCCTGCTCCGGGAGGCAGTGGCCTGGGCCGATGTCGTCGTGCTGAGCGGCGGCGTGTCCGTGGGTGCGCACGATCACGTGAAGGCCGCCTTCGGCACGATGGGCGATCTCGCCCTGTGGCGCGTGGCGATCAAGCCCGGGCGCCCGTTCGCGTTCGGCAGGGCAACCGTGGACGGGCGCGACGTCCGGCTGTTCGGACTTCCGGGCAACCCGGTCAGCGTCTTCGTCACGTTCGAGCTGTTCGTGCGCCCGGTCCTGCGCCGGATGGCCGGGCACCCGAACGGGTTCGACCGTCCGACACGGGTCGTCCGCGTGGCCGAGCCGATGCGCGGCTCGTCGGGGCGCCAGAACATCACCCGCGTGACCCTGGTCCCGGACCCGGATCGGCCGGACGGGCTGCTGGCCCGCTCGTCGGGCGGCCAGGACTCCTACAAGCTCGGGTCGCTTGCGGCGGCCAACGCGATGCTCTTCATCCCGCCGGACGCGAGCCTCGCCGTTGGCGACGAGGTCATCGCGTGGGAGGTGCGCAGCCGCGAGGGCTGATCGCCGGCGGCTCGGGGGCCGGCGTTGCGGCGGCGGACCGCTGCCGGCTCAGCCTCCGCTGGTGGCCGGGAAGCAGTCGATCCGATCGGCGTCGGTGACGATCACCGTCGCATCGTGCGGCCTGACCACGTCGCCGTTGTGACCCAGCACCGCCACGTCCGCGACCGGAACCCCGATCAGGGCAAGCGCCTCGGCGATCTGCATCGGCTCCCTGATCCGGACCTCGAACCGCCCTTGCCGGTCCGGCCCGTAGAACCCGAGCTCGCCCCAGAGATGGACCTTCACCCGGGGCCGGCGCCCGCAGGCGCGGCGGTCCAGGCGAGACCAAGCCGGTCCAGGCGCTCGCCGGTCGGCACGCCTGAGGCTTCGTCCCAGCCCTTGAGGCCGTAGAGCGCGGAGATCGCCGCCTCGAAGTCGTCGCGGTCGATCGACGTCCCGGTCAGCGGCCCACCCTCCAGCGGGGTGTGAAGCCGGCCCGGCAGATGGTCGTCGGCGCGGCTGAACCCCTCGCGGATGTTGAACATCCGGGCGAGGTTGACGGCCCGCTCCCCGATCTCGAGCAGCTCGTCCACCGTGACGTCCCAGCCTGTCGCCGCGCGGACCGCGTCCACAACGTCGCCCACCTGGATGAACGAGCGCGGCGCCGGGCCGAAGAAGCACAGCCCCAGCACCTTCTCGGCGCTGTTCCAGCGCTCGCCCGTGTACCAGATGCCCACCTTGGTGGGACCCAGGTCCCGGGCCGGCGAGGGCTCCGTGATCCCCAGCGGCATGGCGCCCTTGAAGGCGACCGATTCGGGGTTGACGAAGATCGGGTCATGGAAGCCGACGAGGTGGTCGGCACCGGCCTCGTTGGTGGCATAGCCCAGGGCCACGCCCACCTTGCCGCGCGGCTCGTGCATCGCAAGCTCGAGCCCCTTGACCTGCATCGCGAACTCCGCCGACCCCTGGCCCACCCGCTCGGCGATCTTCCGGGAGCCCAGGGCGAGCAGCTCGCCGGCTCCGCGCCGGTCCGCGATGAGCGGCAGGGCGGCCAGGACCGCCTCGCCATTGCCGAAGCGCAGGTCGAGGCCACCGAGATCGTCCGGTCCGAGCAGCCCGTGCTCCACGCACTCCATGACGAAGGCGATGGTCCCGGCAGCCGAGATCACGTCGATCCCCAGCTCGTTGCACAGCTCGTTGGCGCGGGCGACCAGCTGGATGTCGAAGATCGCGCAGTTGGAGCCGAAGCCCGCGACCGCCTCGTACTCGGGCCCGTCGTACGTCTCGGTGACGGTGTACCGGCCCTGGAAGGCGGTCTCGGGCTTGCAGCGGACGGCGCAGGCGTAGCAGGACCCGGTGCCGCTGCGGATGGCCTCGTACGCGTTCCAGCCGATCCCCTGGACCTGCTCGAAGGACCCGAGGCGGAAGTTGCGGGTGGGCAGGATCCCGGCGGCGTTCAGCCCGTCGGTGAGGCCGGGCGTGCCCTTGGTGCGGAGATCCCAGCTCTGCGGGTGCTCGGTCACGGTCTTCGCCAGCCGCTTGCCGATGTCGCCCAGGGCCTTGGGGTCATGGGCCAGCGAGAGGTATCGGTGGGAGCCCTTGACGGCGATCGCGCGCACGTTCTTGGAGCCCATCACGGCGCCCATGCCCGTCCGCCCGTTGTAGTGGCGCAGCTCGTTCATGAGCATCGCGTACGGGACCTGGTTCTCGCCGGCCCGCCCGATCTGGAGCACGCGCACGAGCTTCTCGCCTGTGGCCTCGCGGATCGCGTCCTGCACGAACGGCGGATCCTGGCCCCACAGCGCGCTCGCGTCGCGGATCTCGACCGCGCCGTCCTTGATCCAGAGCCAGACCGGTGACGGCGCGCGGCCCGTGAGGACGATCGCGTCGTAGCCCGCCATCTTGAGCTCCGGACCCCAATACCCGCCCGCCTCCGATTCACCGAAGCCGCCGGTCAGCGGCGAGCGGGCGATCGCGTTGAAGCGGGTTGCCGTGGAGACGGGTGCGCCGGTGAGCAGGCCCGTGGCGAGCACCAGCACGTTGTCCGGGCCAAGCGGGTCCGCGCCGGCCGGCATCTCCCGGAGGAGATGGTACGCGGCGAGCGCCTTGCCGCCGGGGTACTGCCGGTAGAACGCCTCGTCGAACGTCTCGACGCTGGTGGTCCCCTCTGTCAGGTTGACACGGAGGATCGCCCCGTTGCTGCCGAAACCCATGAACAACCTCCGCGCCTGCGCTCGCGTTCCTGTGGCGGTCCGCTCCGGCTACATCATGCCCCGTCGCTGCCCGCTCCGCCGCTTCCCGCCTCCGTGTCCCGGGCGATGGACCGGGTCGCCTCGAGCAGGCGGTGCGCCCGACCCTCGACATCGTCCCTCGGGCCCGATCCCGTGTCCACGACCACCAGGCCGTCCGCGGAGGCGACGATCAGCCCGCGGACCCGCGCCTCGGGCTGGGCGAGGGCTGCCACCTCTGCGTCGGCGGGGTCGGCCAGCACCCGCGCGGGCGTGTCCACCTGTCGGATGCGTCCGCCGAGCAGGACGGCGAGCCGGTCGCCGAGTCGGACCGCCTCGTGGACGTGGTGGGTCACGAGCACCCGGGTGACACCCGTCTCGGCGCCGAGGCGCTCGAAATCGTCGAGGAGCTGGGCGCGCGTCGGGCTGTCGAGCGCGACGAACGGCTCGTCGAGCAGGAGCAGATCCGGCTCCAGGACCAGGGCCCGAGCGAGGCTGGTTCGCTGACCCTCGCCGCTCGAGAGCTGGGTCGCGGGGCGGTCCCGCAGGTGGGCGATGGCCAGCTGGTCGAGGACCCGGTCCACGCGCACACGGACCTCGGAGGCCGGCACGCCACGGAACCGGAGCCCGGCTGCGACGTTGCCGAACACGGTTGTCGAGAGCAGCAGCGGCGCCGGCAGCACCAGGCCGATGCGTCGGCGGAACGCGAGCTCCCGCGACGGAGCCACGGACGCGCCGGCGAACGTGAAGACCCCGCTGTCGGGCCGAAGCAACCCTGCCAGCGCCAGCAGCAGGGTGCTCTTCCCGGCGCCGTTCGGCCCGACGATCGCAAGCGTCTCGCCGCGACGGATCGAGAGCTCGTCGAGGTCCAGGATGCGCCGGTGGGCACGCGTGACCACGAGGTTCCGCACCTCGAGCAGCGCGGGCGTGTCCGTCATCGGCCTGGGCCTCGCTGCTGGGCCCAGGTCAGGATCCCATTGACGATGAAGGCGAGGGCCAGGAGCACCAGGCCGAGGATCACGGCGTTCCCGAACTCGCCGCGCCCGGTCTCGAGCACGATCGATGTCGTCAGCACCCGGGTCTCGTGGGCGATGTTGCCGCCCACCATCATGGCCGCGCCTACCTCGGAGATGACGCTCCCGAACGCCGCCATCACGGCCGCGAGCAGCGCGAGGCGGGCCTCGCGCCACAGCCACCACACGGTCTGGAGGCGCGATGCGCCCAGCCCCTGGAGCTGGAGCTGGAGCCGCGGATCGAGCTGGCCGAGGCCCGCCACCGTGAGGCCCATCACGACCGGCACGGCGATCACCACCTCGGCGATCACCATCGCGCCCGGCGTGTACATGAGGCCCAGCCCGCCGAGGATGCCGCTGCGCCACAGCAGCAGCGCGATGACGAGGCCGGCCACGACCGGTGGCAGCGCCATGCCCGTGTTGACCACGCTCAGCACCAGGTGGCGCGACCGGAAGCGGGACAGCGCGAGCCAGGTGCCGATGGGCAGCCCGATGAGGAGGCTGACAAGCGTGGCAGCCCCCGAGACCGCCAGCGAGAGCAGCGTGATCTCGAGGAGGTCGCTGCTCATCGCCAGGCCGGGCGCATGTCGCCCGTGTCGCGGGGGCCGTCAGTCACCCGAGGTCAGGGGTTCGCGAGCGTGCTCTCGTCCTTCCCGGCGTCGGGAACGAAGAGCTGCATGCCGTACTTGTCCTGCCCGAAGCCGCCGATGAGCTTCTGGCCCTCGGCGGAGAGGAGGTAGTCGGAGAACGCCTTCGCCCCGGCCGCATTGACCTTGGGCCAGACCGCCGGATTGACGCCGATCACGTGGTAGATGTTGAGCAGGGAGGTGTCCCCCTCGACGACGGACACCAGGTTGAGGTTGGCCTTGGTGGCCGCCCACGTGGCGATGTCGGTCAGCGTGTAGGCGGACTTCTCGGACGCGACCTGGAGCGTGGCCGCCATCCCCTGCCCGGACTGCACGTACCAGGGAGCAGCGGGCGTGATCCCGAGCTTCTTCCAGTACGCGAGCTCCTTGGCTTCGGTGCCCGAGCCGTCGCCACGCGAGACGAAGGTGGACTTGGTGTCCGCGATCTTCTTGAAGGCGTCAGCAGCGGACTTGGTGCCGGCGATGCCCGCCGGGTCGGCCTTGGGGCCCACGATCAGGAACGAGTTGTGCATCACGAGCAGGCGATCGACGCCGCTGTTGGCGTCCATGAACGTCTTCTCGGCGGCAGGCGAGTGCACGAGCAGGACATCGGCGTTGCCCTCGGTGCCGAGCTTGAGCGCCGCGCCACTGCCGACGGCCACGGTCTTGACCTTGTAGCCGCTGGCCTTCTCGAAGGCGGGCACGAGGACGTCGAGCAGGCCCGAGTCCTGGGTGGAGGTCGTGGTGGCAAGGATGAGGTCCGTTGCGCCTGCAGGCGACGGCGCCTCGGTGGCCGCCGCTGTGCCGGTGGGTGCCGCGGTGATGGCCGGGGTCGCGCTTGTGCCGCCCGAACAGGCGGCGAGAAGCGCGACGGTACCGACCAGGAGTGCGCGCCGAACTGTGCCCGTGATCCCTCTACGCATTGACCGTTTCCCCTGGATGCGCCGGTAGTGCCGGCATCCGCCGGTAGTGCCGGCATGCGGGGATGATACGGGCTGACTACCCGGCTACGAGACCCAGGCGAGCCCCAGGCGGTCCAGGGTCTCGGCCGTCGGATTGCCGGACTCGCGGTCCCATCCGGCGAGACGGAAGTACTCGTCGAGCGCCCCCTCGATGACCGCGGGGTCCAGGGCCACGCCCTTGGTGGGGCCGGTTCCAGCAAGCGGGCGGTAGAACTTCGGCGGGAGCTTGTCGTTGGACCGGTCGATGCCCTCGCGCGCATTGAACGCGCGGAGCATGTTCAGCCGCCGCTCGCCGATCTCGATCAGCTCGTCGACGTCGAAATCCGCCCAGCCGGTGACGCCCTTCACGAGGTCCACGGCCTCCTGCGGCCCGAAGAGCGACCACGCCGGACCCCAGACGAACTGGCACAGGTCGGCCGTGTCCAGGAACGAGTAGAACTGCTGCGTCTTGAGGGCGTAGCGGACCTTCTCCGCACCCAGCGAGTCGTACGGCAGCCGCTCTTCGAAGCCGAGCATGGCCAGGCGCTCCATGTACAGGTCGGCGGCGCCTTCCTCCACCATGCCGTCGTGCTCGGATGACTGGTGGTCCGCGCCAAACGGGTTGACCGCGTAGATGACACCCAGGGAGCGCTTGGCCTGCGGCATGTGCGCCGGAGCCTCCGCACCCTTCACGGTGATCAGGTTGTCGTGACCCTTGCCGAGCAGGTCGGCCGCTCGCCGCGACCCGTGCGCCAGCACGTCTCCGATGCCCTCGCGGGCGATGATCGCCTCGGTGAGCCGGATCATCGCCTCGGCACTGCCAAAGGGAGCCTGGAAGCCGATCTCGGCCTCGCTCAGCACACCGGTCGTGTAGCACTCCATCGCCCAGGCGACAGTCGCGCCCGTGCCGATGGTGTCGAGGCCCGAATCGTTGCAGAGCTGGTTGGCCAGCGAGATGGCGGCGAGGTCGTCCACGCCGCAGTAGGAGCCGAAGACCGCGGCGGTCTCGTACTCGGGTCCGCCGTGCCGGGCCGTGATGGGCCGGCCTTCCCATTCCGCCTCCACGGCACGCTTGCAGCGGACCGCGCACGAGTAGCAGGTCTCCCGGGCGACGAGGATCGTGTTGGTCATCGTCTCGCCCGAGATGGCCTCATACCCCGCGAACTGGCCCGCGTTGTAGTTGAAGGTGGGCAGGCCGCCCGCCGCATGCTGGCCCTCCAGCACGCTCTGCGTGCCCTGGTCCTGGAGGCCCTTGACATCGCCGTTGAGCGGGACTTCCTTGGCGCCCCACTTGGCGAGCCGCCCGACGGTGGCCACATCGACCATCGGCACCTTGCGGGTATGACCCCGTGCGACGATCGCCTTGAGGTTCTTGGAGCCCATGACCGCGCCCATGCCGGTGCGGCCGTTGGCACGGTTGGCCATGCTCACCACGGCGGCCAGGCTCGAGAGCCGTTCGCCGGCCGGACCGATCGCCATCACCTCGGCCCTGGCGTCGCCCAGCTCCTCGCGGAGGCGGTCGGTCGCCTGGGACGTCGTCGTGCCCCAGAGGTGCGTGGCCGGGCGGAGCTCCACCTGGCCATCCTGGATCCAGAGGTACACGGGCTCGGCGGCGCGGCCCTTGACCACGATGCCGGTGAAGCCCGCGAAACGCAGCTCGGCCGGGAAGAAGCCGCCGCCCTGGCTGTCGCCGATGCCGTCCGTGAGCGGTGAGCGCGCGCTGATCGTGATGCGGCTCTGGCCGGCGATCGGGGTGCCGGTGAGCGGACTGCACATGAACGTCAGGACGTTGGCCGGATCGAGGCCACCCGTGCCCGCGGGGACGTCGCGCAGGATGTAGTAGAGGCCCATCGCCGACCCGCCGAGGTAGGTCCGGTAGAAGGACTCGGAGGGGGACTCGACCTCGATCGCTCCGGTCGTGAGGTCCACGTGGAGGATGCGCCCGTGAAAATCGCCCGACATGGTCCAGCCTCTCGTCGATGATTGGAGGCGAGCGCCTCAGTGCACCGACAGGATACGCACGTGGCGCCCCTCGCGACACACCGGGTCTCAGGCTGCGAGGGCAGCTTCGATCGCAGGTGACGTCCAGGGGCGGCCATGCCCGTCCAACGCGGCCACATGGCACGGGAACGCTCTGTCGGGCATGCCGGGCCACGCTCGCCCAATCGCCCCTGTGCAATGTCTTGACATATTTAGCGATGTTGTGCAACGATCCGGAACATGTCGATCGATACCGCCCCGGGGGCTGACGCCTTCCCCCGCCACCTCGCCCCGCAACGGCAGCAGCGGATCCTCGACATCGTCAGCTCCCGTGGCGCTGCTCGCCTGGAGGACCTCGGCAGCGCGCTCGGCGTCTCGGTGGCGACCGCGCGGCGTGACGTTGACGAGCTGGCCTCGCGGGGCGTCCTGCGCCGCGTCCACGGCGGTGCCGTCGCCAACGATGCGCAGCGCGAGCCCCACTTCGAGGCGAAGGCCGTGGAGGCAGCTGCCGAGAAGGAGCGGATCGCCGCGAAGGCCGTGAGCCTCCTCTCCCCGGACGACACCGTCTACCTCGACAGCGGCAGCACCGTTCTCGCGGCGGCCCGCCTGCTCCG
>JBAXFC010000107.1:0-9441 GCA_037140135.1 Chloroflexota bacterium | reverse complement strand
CGTACCAGGCGTCACTGGTCTACTACGACGCCACGCTGCAGCTGGTCAGCACGCCATCGAACCGCGGCCGGATCGCCGCCCTGAGCACGGGCGTGGGCTACATGGGCACGGTGTTCATCGCCCTGCTGCTGCTGCTCACCGACCTCTCGGTGGAGATGACCTTCGTCGTCGCGCCGCTGCTGTTCCTGGTCATCTCCGTACCGATGTTCCTCCTGCTCAAGGACGACCCGGCGCTGCGCAAGACGGTCCGGGACCCGCTCGGCGCCGCCTGGTCGCAGACCTGGCGAACGATCCGGTCGCTGGACCAGATCCCGGGCCTCGGGCGCTTCCTCGCCTCGCGCTTCTTCTACACGGATGCGCTCAACACCAGCGTCACGATCATGACCATCTTCTCCGTGAAGGCGGTCGGGTTCTCCGAGAAGGAGTCGAACGTCGTCCTCCTCGGCCTGACCCTGTCGGCGATCGTCTCCGCGTTCATCTGGGGCCGGATGGTCGATCGCGTCGGTCCCAAGCGGACGCTGTTCATCGTCCTCTGCCTGTGGGCCGTCGCCCTGCTGATCGGCGCACTGTTCCTCCAGAAGGCGTTGTTCATCGCCGCGGGCATCATGATCGGGGCGGGCTTTGCCGGGCTCCACGTGTCGGACCGCGTGCTCATGTACCGCCTGAGCCCGCCGGACCGCCTCGGCGAGTTCTACGGCCTGTACGGGCTGGTGGGCAAGGGCTCCCAGGTGCTGGGCAACCTGTTCTGGGGTTTCACCCTGTACCTGACCTTCGACACCCTGGGCACCATGTCATACCAGATCGGCATCATGACCCTGCTGGTCGCGATGCTGATCGGTCTGGCGCTGCTGCGCGGCGTGCCGGAGAAGCTCGAAGGCTGACGAGGGCGCCGCCCGGCGCGCCGCCTGCCGGCTCGCCCCCGCGGCCACCCCTTCGAATCGCACAGGCCCCGCCGTCGGCGGGGCCTGTGATCGTTGTCGGAGCCGGAGCGCCTACGGCGTATACGTGAACCGGTCGCCGGTGACCACCTTGGACGAGCCGCCCGGCGTGGACACGACGAGGTCCTGGATCCCGGTGGAGGCCCATGTGGGCAGCTTCGCCGTGATCTGGGTATCACTGTTCACGGTGAACGAGGTCACGGCCGTGCCGCCGATGGTGACCGAGTACGCCTCGGTGAAGTAGCTGCCGGTGATCGTCACGTTGGTGCTCGCCGTCCTGGAGCCGGTGCTGGGGGAGACGGAGGTGACGACCGGCTGCGGGTAGAGCTGGACCAGGTGCGGGCCGCGCGCCAGGCTCTCGGCGACGTACTGGAACACCGTGTTGAGGTCCGCCGCGGTCGGGGCGCAGAAGAAGGTGTCGCCGTCCGTGTTCTCGGCGGAGTTGCACAAGCTCGATCCGAACTTGGTGGACGCCATGTTGCCCAGCAGGGTCGCGTCGATCCCGGTCCCATACCCGATCGTGTACAGCGAGATGCCCGCCGCGTCGGCGGCGTCGGCGGCAGTCTGGGCAGCCGTCGAGGTGTACTCGTTGCAGATGGCGGTGCTCAGGCTGCTCGGGCAGGACTGGGGCGTGCCGTCGGTCTCGAGGATGATCGCCTTGGCCACGTCGGAGCGGCCATACAGCTGGAGATACTTCGTGGCCATGCGGACCGGGGTGGCGAGATTCGTGCCGTCCCACGACGCCTGGTCGAAGCACTCGATCCCCTGGGCGATCGAGCTGCCGTGGTCCACGACGCCGCTGGCCGAGTAGGCCTCGTTGTGGCCACGCATTCCGGCGGTCGCGAAGCCGGGCGAGTCGGTGTCAAGGCCCGTGAACCCGACCGGGATCCACGCCTCGAGCGCCGTGCTGTCGTTCACGTCGATGCTGTACATGTCCACGGGGTTGGAGCGCAGCCCGAAGAGCTGCGCCGCCCAGACGCCCGAGGTTGCGGTCGCGGTCTTGTTGCCGGTATTGCCCGCGGTGATCACCTGGTCGTTCGACGTCATCATGCTCGGGCCGCCGCCCAGGTACCGCGCCGAGGCCTCCAGGGCCATGCCGCTGCCGGCCGTGAAGGTCGTGGACGGGACCGTCGCGTAGACCGCGACGACCTGGGTGTACGTTGCGGTGGTCGCGACGCTGTTGGCCGTGAGCGTGGTGCCGTTCCCCGTGTTCTCCGACGCTGTGGCCGGGTCGAGGACGTTGCTGACCGAGACGTTGGAGTACGCCGAGATCGACCCGGCGGCCGGCATGCTGCCACCGATCGTCCAGGTGTACGAGGCGGGCTCGCCTGCACCCGCAACGCGGTAGTAGGACGCCACGCCGATGGTGCTGCTGTTGTTCGTCCGCTGGATCAGCGTCCAGCCGGACGGCGCGCTGATCGACGTCCCGCTGCCGCCGTCCACGGACACGGCAGCCACCAGGACGTCGCCCGCGGACGTGCCTGTGGGCCTCGAGATCGCGAGCGACGCACTCGGCCCGGCCTTGAGGGCGAACTGGTACGCGGTCCAGCGCCCGCTGGCACTGGCCGTCGCCTGGTTGTTGCCCGTCGAGCCGGCCGTGGCCTGGATCTCATCGGCGATCTCGACGGTCGGGTTCGTGCCCACCCGGTAGTCCACGCGCTCCGTCATGCCCGCCGGCGCGGTGAAGGTGGCGCTGGCGCCGATGGTGCCGAACACGCCCACCACGAGGCTGTTGTCGTAGCCCGTGGTGATGGCATTGGCCCGCACGTTCGCGTTGGTCCCGGTGCTGTTCGACGTGGCCCCCGAGTTGTCGATCGGGGCTGTCGTGTCCAGCCCGGTGTAGGCGAGGATCGCGCCGACTGCGGCATGGCTGCCGGACCAGGAGAAGGAGTAGCTCGCCGCCGCGGGCGCGGTCAGCACCCGGTAGAAGCTCGCGACCGTCAGGCCGGTGCCGGCAGAGGTGTTGGCCTGGCTGTTGATCGCCGTCCAGCCGGCAGGCGCCGCTCCCACGCTCGAGACGCCTGACACCGCGATGGTGGCGATCAGGACGTCGTCCGCCAGCGTGCCCGTCGGCGAGGTGATCGACAGGCTCGTGCTGCTCGCAACGGTGGACGCGGGGCTCGTCGCCCGCCGGAAGCCGATCGAGCCGCCGCCCTCGTTGGTGTTGGTGGCCGAGGCCCCGGCCGTCACGCCCACCGAGCTGCCGATGTGCATCGCCCCCACCTTCACCGCCGGCGTAGCGGTGCAGGCGCCGTAGGCGGCGGACGCGTCGACGGTCGAGCTCAGGCCAAGGGCCCCGAACGCAAGACGCTGGAACGCCGGGTTGAAGATCGACAGCACCTGGTCCGCACCGCTGCGAACGCCGGCGGTGGCAGCGCTGTCAGCCGGATGGCTCGACATGTTGCGGTTGTTGCCCATCGAGATCGTGCGGTCCACGACCATGACCGTGTCCAGCGGAACCGTCGGTGGTTGGCCGCACAGGCCCGAGCACACGGCCGAGGTGGCGGAGCCCGTGCTCCCGCTGTTGACGCCCACCGCGCGCCCGAAGCCGAAGTTCCGGGTGGCGGAGCCGGACAGGTTGATCGTGTTGCACACATCGGTGGAGGTCGCTGCCGGGTTGCATGGCGCCCAGCAGGCCGTCGCGGTGCATCGCCAGTGGGTATCGGTCGCGGCGAACAGGACGTAGCAGACGGCCGGCATGTCCGTCACGCGCGGCAGGCCGGTGGTCGTGTCGAACCCGATGAGGCAGCGGTAGTCAACCGTGGGTGCCGGGGCCCCGGCGAAGTTGGAGGACACGTACGAGTTGGCGGTGGATGTGACGGATGCCACGTTGGTGCTGGTCGCCGGGAGATAGTGGCCGGCGGCGAGGGCCCCGGAGTCGAGTGCGTTCTGCAGCCGGGCCCGGTCCGTGCGGAGCAGGCCGAGGTCCACGACGATCGCCGCGGCCCCGAGCAGGACCACGATCATGAGCGCGAAGATCACCAGGATCTGGCCGTGCTCCTCGTCGGGGGAACGGCGGCTGGTGCGGAAGGGGAGCACCCAGGGGCAGCGGTTGCGCATCGACGTGTCCCCTTACTCGAGCATCATCTTGACCGACGACGCCATCGGGATCTGCGTCCCGAACGCCAGCGGCCAGATCATGTTGTACGTGTAGCTCGCGGTCACGGTGACACTGTCCCCGGCGGTCGATGCCGTGCAGGCCTCGGCCACCCCGGCGGCCGTCGCGCAGGCGACCGTGACCGACGGGTTCAAGCCGCTGGAGGAGGCCTGCACCTTGGAGGTCACCGCGGCGGAGCAGTTGGTGGCGCTGCAGTTCGTCACGCCCAGGCGCGCGCCTTCGCGGGCGCCGCTGATGAGGGTCATGTACGAGTACAGCCCGAACCCGAAGTCGATCATCCCGGCCACGAGCAGGATGAAGACGGGTACGACGAGAGCGAACTCGACGAGGGCCTGCCCGCGGGACCGACCCGTTCCAGGCGCGTGGCGACGCAGCTTGCGCAAGATCCGTTCCCCCGGACTGCAAGCCCCAGGCGTGCCGACGATCAGCGCTCCGGGGCGTGGGCAGTGAACCACGCGGACTTTGCGAAGAACCTAACGAACCCGGGGCACGGTGTCACCGGGCACCGCGACAAGTGACGTAGGCGGTGGCCCGCGGGGTGGCTCGACGCGGGGCGGCTCGCAGCGGGGCCCCGCTGACCTCATGGGCCGTAGGTGAACCGGTCGCCCGCGACGCTCTTGGAGGTTCCGCCCGGCGAGGTGACCAGGACGTCCACGGCGCCGGTCGCCGCGGCAGCCGGGATGCGCACGGTCATCGACGTGTCGCTCGCGATGGTGAACGTGGTGCCGGTGCCGCCCACGGTGACCTGGTAGGCGTCGGTGAACCCGGTCCCGGTGACGGTGATCGTCGTGCCGCCGGCCTTGCTGCCGGTGGTGGGCGTGATCGAGCTCACGATCGGCTGCGGGTAGATCTGCACGAGGTGCGGACCCGACGCGAGGGCCGCCGCCGCGGCGCCGAAGACGTTCTCGAGATCCGCGGCCGTCGGGGCGCAGAAGAACGTGTCCCCATCGAGGTTCTCGGCAGCCGCGCACGTGGACGACCCCGCCTTCGTGGACGCCATGTTGCCGAGCAGCGTCGCGTCGGCGGAGCCGTACCCGATCGTGAACAGCGTGATCCCGGCCGCCTTGGCGGCATCCGCGGACGTCTGCGCGGCTGCGCTGGTGAACTTCGCGCAGATGGCGCTGCCCGGCGTGCTCGGGCAGGCCATCGGAGTGCCATCGGTCTCGAGGATGATGCCCTTGCGGGCTCCCGAGCGCCCGTACGTCTGGAGGTACTTGACCGCCATGTCCAGCGGGGTCGCGAGGTTGGTGCCGGTGCTGTGGGCTGTGGTGTTCGCGTCGAAGCAGGCGATCCCCTGTGCGAGGTACGAGCCCGGAACGTAGCTGCCGTTGGACGAGTAGGCCTCCGCGTGGCCGCGTGCCCCGGCCGTCGTCAAGGCGGGCGAGTCGGTGTCGAGGCCGCTGAAGCCCAGCGGGATCCACGAGGCGAGGGCGTCTGCGCTCGTCGTGTCGATCGAGTAGACGTCCACCGGGAACGCCCGGAGACCGAAGGTCTGGCTCACCATATAGCCGGACTTGCCCGTCACCGACGGCGTTGACGCCGTGCCATGGCTGGCGAGCTGGAAGTCGTCAACCGCGACGGTGGGCCCGGCGGTGGTGCCGTTGAAGGAGACGTCCGCCGCCTCGGCGATACCGCTGGGCGAGCTCGGCACGGTGAAGCCCGAGCTGGAGCTGCCGGCCGCCGCGTTGTTGGCGAAGACCTCGATGACCTGGGTGTCATCGACCGTCGTCACGATCGCGGAGCCGGCGATGGACGTCGTGTTGGAGGCCGTCTTGAAGGACGCGGTGGCCGGGTCCAGCACGTTGGCGCCGGCCGACCGCGTGTCCACGCCGTCGTATTCGACGATCGTGCCGATGGAGTTGACTGTGCTCGGCCGGGTGAAGCTGTAGGTGGCGGGCTCGGAGCCCACGACGTGGTAGAAGGTGCTCACGCTGATGGGGAAGCTCGACGTGCCGGCATTGGTGGTCTTGATGGCCACCCAGCCGGTGGAGGCGGTGACGCTGCCGCTGGTGCTCGCCCACGCGATGGTCGCCAGGTAGACCTCCTGGCCGGACCCGGAGGTCGTCGGCGTGGCGATCGTGATGGTGGCGCTGACCGTGGGCAGCGGCTTGAACGCCAGGAGGGTCGCGGCCCAGCGCCCGGAGGCGCTCCGGCTTGACAGGTCGGCGCCGGTCCTGGACGTTGCCAGCGTCCCGTGGCTCGCGAGGACCGTGTCGGCCAGCATCACCGAGGGTCCACCCGAGTTCTGGACGTACTTCTCGCTGAATTCAGTCAGGCCACTGGGCGAGTTGAACACGTTGGTGCCGGACGACGTCGAGCCGTACGCGATCCCATACGAACCGATGACCAGCTCATCGTCGTTGGCGGTCGTGATTGGACCGGGCGCAACGGTGGTGCTGTTCGACGACGTGCTGGCCGCCGATGCGCTGCTCTCGATGCCCGTGAGGTCCACGCCGCTGTAGGCGGTCATGATCGCGGCAGCGCGGTTGGAGCTTCCGGAGGTCCAGGTGAACGTGTACGTCGTCGATGAGGAGGGGGCCGCGCGGTAGAACGTCGAGGTGGTGATGTAGTTGTTGGACCCGGACGTGCTCGTGTTCGTGACCTTCGTCCACCCGGTCTGGCTCGTGCTGATGGTGCTGACACCGGTCACCGAGACGGTCGCCACCAGCAGGTTGCTGGTGCCCAGCATTGCCGACGATGGCGCCAGGGTGAGCGACGATCCAGAGGACGCGGAGTTGGTCACCGGTGTGCCAAGACGGGCGGGCGTGGCGTGCGAGATGTTGGTTGCCGAATCTGCCGTGCCGTGGGCGACTCCCGTGCTTGCCCCGAACTCCATCGCCATGGTGGAGACCTGCGGCGCGCCCAGGCACGCCGGTGCCGGGGAGTTGGATGCGTCGGCCGCCGACGGCAGGTAGATGGAGCTGGGGCCCACCGTGCCGAACGCCACCCGCTGGACCGTCGGGTTGTAGGCGTCGAGCACGGCCCGCGCGCCGGCGCGCAGGCTCGCGATGTCCGCGCCGTCCTTGAACGTCGTGCCCATGGAGATGGTGCGGTCCGCGATGATCACGAGGTCCAGCGGCACGGTGGGGGATGCGCCGCACAGGCCGTTGCAGGCCACCGCCGTGGTGGCGCCGGTGGAGCCGCTCGAGACCCCGATCGCGTTTCCGAAGCCGTAGTTGCGCGTGGTGGACGCCGTCAGCTGGATGGTGTTGCAGATGTCCGTGGCCGTCGTCGCCGGGTTGCAGGGAGCCCAGCACGCCGTCGCGGTGCATCGCCACTGGCTGCTGTTGGCCGCAAGGGAGACGTTGCATGCCGACGGCATGTCCGAGAGCCGCGGCAGGCCCGCGGCGTCCACGCCGATGAGGCAGCGATACGTGGGTGCTGGCGCGGCGAGACCCGGGAAGTTGTCCTGGGCGTACTTGATGGCCGTCGCGGCCACGGTCGAGATGGTGGAGGCACCGGCCGGCATGGATTGGACACCGGCCAGCGCGCCGGCGTCCAGCGCGTTCTGGAGCCGCACCCTGTCAGATCGGAGCAGGCCGAGGTCCACGACCAGGGCGGCCACGCCGAGCACCACGACCAGGGCCAGTGCGAACAGCACCAGGATCTGGCCGTGCTCCTCGTCGGGGGAACGGCGGCTGGTGCGGAAGGGGAGCACCCAGGGGCAGCGGTTGCGCATCGACGTGTCCCCTTACTCGAGCATCATCTTGACCGACGACGCCATCGGGATCTGCGTCCCGAACGCCAGCGGCCAGATCATGTTGTAGGTGTAGCTGGCGGTGACCGTCACGGTGTCGCCCGTCTTGGAGGCCGTGCAGGCCTCGGCGACGCCCGCGGCGGAGGTGCAGGCGACCGCCACCGCGAGCGAGAGGCCGCTCCCGCTGCCCTGCGTCCGGCTGGTGACGGCTGCGGCGCAGTCGGCTGCGGCGCAGTCGGTCGTGCCCAGGCGAGCCCCCTCGCGAGCCGCCGCCTGGACGGACATATAGGAGTAGAGCCCGAAACCGAAATCGATCATCCCCGCGAGCAGCAGGATGAAGATCGGCACGACCAGGGTGAACTCGACCAGGGCCTGCCCTCGGGCGCGATCCGAGTCCGGTTCCCGCTGGAGCCTGCTGCGCACGATTCGATCCCCGGGGCTGCAACGTCACCCACGCCGACGGACGGCGTTTCAGAGCGTGTTCGAAGTCAACCAGCCGTACCTTGCGGGGTTCCTAAACATTCCGGGCGGCGCAGGGCATGGGGCCGCCAATCGCATGTCGGAGGATCGGTGCGCCAGGTGTTGACGATGCGCCTGCGGGCATGAGGGTTGTCCTACGCGTCGTAGCCGCTCGGGTGGGCCAGGCGCCAGGTCCACGCGGAGCCGACCATCTCCTCGAGCGTGGACCGCCGCGGCGTCCAGCCCAGGAGCGTGCGGGCCCGCTCGTTGGACGCGACGAGCACGGGCGGATCGCCGGCGCGTCGCGGACCCACCGTGTGCGGAATGGGCGCGCCGACGATCGCCTCCGCGGCCGCAAGGACCTCCTTGACGGAGAACCCGCTCGACGTGCCCAGGTTGCAGATCACGGGCTCTGCCGGGGCGCCGTCGCGGCCGGTGGCCGCAAGCGCCGCCACGTGGGCATCGGCGAGGTCGGCGACGTGGATGTAGTCGCGGACCGGGGTGCCGTCGGGCGTCGGGTAGTCCTCGCCGAACAGCGTGAGGGCGGGACCGCCCTGCGCCGCGGTGAGCACATTGGGGATCAGGTGCGTCTCGGGGCGGTGGACCTCGCCCAGGCGTTCGGTGGCGCCCGCGACGTTGAAGTAGCGCAGGATCACGGAGCGGAAGCCGTACGCCACGCCGTACCAGCGCAGGGCGCCCTCGAAGGTCCGCTTGGTCTCGCCGTACGTGTTGATCGGCTTGAGCTCGGCATCCTCGAGGATGGGCGAGGAGACCGGCGTGCCGTAGACCGCGGCCGTGGACGAGAAGACGACGCGCCGGACGCCGGCTGCGCGGGCCGCTTCAAGGAGCGCGATGCCGCCGGCCACGTTGTCCCGGTAGTACTTGGCCGGGTTCTGCACGCTCTCGCCCACGAGCGAGCGGGCGGCGCAGTGGAGGATGGCGTCGATCCCCTGGCGCTCGAGGAGGTCGCGGGTCCCGTTCTCATCGCCGTAGGTGCCGTGGACCAGGTGGGCGCCCTGCGCGACGACCGCCAGCACGAACAGCAGTAATCCGATGCGTAATATTTTTCCCATGGTTCAGTTGCGCTGGATCAAAGCATCGCGCGGGAAGTAAAATATGATTTTGCCTCCACGAATGGAGAACCCCATGAAATCCCGCATCGCTATCTCCCTGACTGCAATACTATGAGATAGCGATGCGGGATTTCATGGGGTTCTCCATTCGTGGAG
>JBAXFC010000106.1:0-9471 GCA_037140135.1 Chloroflexota bacterium | reverse complement strand
ATCCGATCGTCCGCGAGGTCCGAGAGCACCATCATGGCCGGGTTCCGCCGGAACAGGAGCTCGAACAACCGTCGGGTCGCGTTCTGGGCCGTCATGTCACGCGAGACCACGAAGGTGCTGGGCTTTCCGTTCCAGCTGCCCTTCCAGGCACTGGCCTCCGCCGGGATGAGCGCGCCATGCGCAGAAGCAAGGGTGAGGGTGGCGCTGTCGGCATCCCCTCGCAGCAGGGCCTCGAGCGCTTCCGTGGCCTCCAGGCGGTGGTCCTCGGGGAAGAAGTCGACCATGCGCATCGCGGCGATGTCCTCGGCCGCGTAGCCCAGGATCCGGGTGACAGCGCTGTTCGCGAACACGATCCGTCCGCTGGACGCCAGGACCACGAGCATGTCGGCCGTGGACTCCACGAAGGAGCGGAAGTTCTCCTCGCTTGCCCGCACCTCCTCGCGGGCGCGCTTGTCGGCGGTGATGTCCCAGCTGGTGCCAACCATGCGCACCGGCCGACCCTGGTCGTCCCGCTGCACGAGGGCGATCTCGCGGATGTGGTGGATGCTCCCGTCGGGCCAGATCACGCGGAACTCGGTGGAGTACTCCCGCTTGCCGGCCAGCGCCAGGCGCACCTCGTCGTCACCCTTGGCGCGGTCGTCGGGGTGGAGGCCCGCCTGCCAGGCCTCGTAGGCGCCCGAGAACTGGTCCCGCGCGATGCCGTACAGGCGGAACTCCTGGTCGTCCCAGGCGAGGGCGCCGGTGACGATGTCGTATTCCCAGATGCCGACGCCGCCCGCCCGGGTGGCGAGCGCGAGGCGTTCGCCTGTCGAGCGGAGCGAGTCCTCCGCCAGCTTGCGCTCGGAGATGTCGGTGACCGTCCCGTGGAGCCCGGTGGCCGAGCCGTCGGCCGCCCCGGCCGCGACGCCCCGAAGGAGCACCCAGCCCCGACCACCGTCCGGCCGGGCGAACTCCACCTCCAGCATGAAAGGCGCGCCGTCGGCAAGCGCGGCCGCGAACGCCTGGCGCACCGCCTCCACTGACTCCGGCGCCAGGAATTCGGGCAGCCGCCCCAGGTTCAGCGGGCCGGCCGCAGCCTCCCGGCCGAAGACGCGGTACATCTCGGCGGACCACACCAGCGCGCCGGTGCCCGCGTCCCATGTCCAGCTCCCGGTCCGACCCACCCGCTGGGCCTCGCGGAGGTGCTCCTCGCTGCCCCGCAGGCCGGCGAAGGCACCGGCGAGCTGCCGCTCCGCGCGACCTGTCACCGACCACAGGAGCGCGAGCACCGCGGTCAGGGCGGCGAGCAGCATGCTGCCGGTCAGGAGCTGGCTGTCAAAGGTGGCTGCGGCCAGAACCGTGGCGTCGCGGAGCACGATGACACCCGCCGCGTCGCGTCCTGCCTCGTCCGGCAGCGATACGAACACGGTGTCCATCATCCGCCGGCCCATGGTCGAGGTGAACGCCGCCCCGCCTCGCATCGAGTCATCGGCGGTGGCCAGCCAGGCTGCGACCTCCGGGGGAAGGACCGCGATGGTCTGGTGCTCGATCACGTAGGCCGGATACGCACTCCACCTCCCGGTGTAGCCAATGATCCCCATGCCGGCGACGAACGCTTCCTGGGTGGTCTCGGACTTGCGGACGACGAGGGCCACGTCCGCCCCCAGGTCCCCCGCCAGCAGGGTCAGCAGATGGGAGCTCTCGACACCCAATTCCACGTAGCCGGTGACCACGCCGTCCGTGACCGACGGCCGCACGAAGTGGAGGGTCAGCGAGCCGTCGGCACCAAGGTCCAGGCCCGACGCGTCGAGGCCGGTGCGCGAGGCCTCGAGGAGGGTGAAGTGATCCAGCACGGCGCTCGCCGATGCCGGCCGGTTCACCTCGAGGAAGACCGTGCGATCTGACTCCACGAAGGTGAGGTCCGTCACGCCGAACCGGGACTCGAGGTCGTCGAGGACGGGCCCCGCGGCGGCGCGCAGCGCGGCGGCGTCCCGTCCGGCCCACGCAGATGCCAGGACCGGGTCCGCGGCGAGACCCTCGGTCAGCGCGCCCAGCACCTGTGCCTCGTCGGCCACGAGGCGGCTCCACCGGGCAGCCACGTCGTTCTCGAGCTGCGCGGCCTCGTGGCGCGCCTGTTCGGCGGCCGCCATCGACTGGCGCGCGAACGACACCGCAACGCCGCCCAGGAGGGCCAGCGCGACGGGGAGGATGATCCAGGCCCGCAGCGTCATGTCCGCCGCAGACCGCCGCCGGTTCCGCCAGCGGACGACGCTCGCGGCCCCCAACAGGAAGAGGAAGGCGCCCAGGGCGACGAGCATGGGCGACACCCGGGCCACATCGACCTGGGCCCGCCAGTCCGCGGCAAGCACATCGACGCCGACGACGAGAAGGACCGTGCCGTCGGACGGATCGAGCACCGGGGCGAAGGCGGTGACGAATGTCCCGTACTCGTCCGTATAGGGTCCCACCGCGACGGACCGGCGGGTGCTGAAGACGCCGGCCGCCTCCGGGGGCGGCTCCTCGTAGGTGCTTCCCGGGACACTGGCCAGCGGATCGTCAACCGGGTAGGTCTCGGGCCCGAACAGGAGCTTGCCGTCGTGCTGCGCGATGCTCCAGACACCGCGGAACGAACCGGCCGCGGCCGCGTTGGTCAGCTGCTCCCGGATGAGCAGGTGGGCGGGCGCGTCCCGGTCAGCGGCCACGAACCCGAGCCTGCGCACGAGATCCGGGTTCGCGATCCGGGCGATCTCCACCGCGCGCTGGGTCAGGCTCGCCCGGAGGTCGGCGTCCTTCGCCGCCGCCCGCTGGTCACCGGCCCACCAGCCAAGCGCGAGCAGGACCCCGAGGGCGACCAGCACCATCGCGGACCATCTCGCCCGGTCCGTCGCCAGGGCGCGCCGCAGCCGGGCCCCCATCGGGGCGCCGTTCGTCCGCGGCCGAGCGGTCACGCGGCGCGGCCTGGCTGGCGCGGGCTCGGCGGCTGCGACCCGCGCGCCGGGTTGCCGCCCTGATCCTCCATGAGGCGCTCAACCCTCGATGCTGCGGGTGGGCACGGGACAGCACGAGTGTCAGGTGCGCGCCGACCCCGGGAAACGCGCTGTCCGGGGGGGCTGGTCGGGTACCTCCCGTCCCTGGTGACGGTCACCGGGAGCGGGTTCCGATGAGGCGGGCGTGCCCACCGGGTCTGGTGGGGTCGACAAGCACGACACAGTCGTGTCCTCGAGCCCGGGCCGTGGTGAGCGCCATCTCGGCGCGCTGGTAGAGCATCTCGATGGCCTCGCCACGGCTCCCGATCGTGGCGCCGATGGAGATGCGGACCGGGACAAGTCCGGCGGTGGTCACCGCGGGCTTCCCGCGCACCAGGCGCAGCATCCGGTCCGTTACCCGGTCCAGGCCTTCAATCTCGGTCGTGGATATCAGGACTGCGAACTCAGTGGGACTCCAGCGGACGATCGTGTCGCCCGCGCGGAGCGTGCCGCGGAGGATGTCGGCGACGGACCTGATCGCCTGGCCGGCAACGCCCGGCCCAAGCTCTGCGGCCAGGCGTGAGACGTTGTCGACATCCGCCAGGATCAGGCCGAATGGAAGCCAGTGGCGGTCAAGGTCGTCCCGCCTCGGCGCCAGCACGACGCCCAGCACGCGCCGGTCGGGCAACGCCGTGACCGCGTCGAGGAAGGGGTCCGCCCATGCCGCCGCCGCGCGCGAGGACTCCTCGACCTCGGGGCTCGAGCTGGCGTCGCTGAAGGTCTCGACCGCACCGATGATGCGCCGGCCCGACGTGTCGCGGATGGGGAAGGAGCGCACCCGCACCGGCACTCGATGGCCTGCCGCGTGCCGCAGCCAGAGCACCTGGTGGCGTTCCCAGCCTCGACTGATCGCCGTGGACATGGGGCAGGTCCCGCACTGGCTCTGCCCGGCGGCGTCCACGTGGCAGAGGAGGTCCTCAAAGCACGGACGGCCCAGCACCGCGGCCGCGGGATACCCGGTGATCGCCTCCGCGCCCTGGTTCCAGTAGGTGATGCGGCGGTTGCTGTCGACGTAGTAGACGCCGTCGCTCAGGCTGTCCACGACCTTCTTGTGCAGCGCCAGGCTGAGCTCGCCGCCGGGCCCATCGCCGGTGCCCCGGTCGTCCGGTCGGGGGGTCACCCTGTCCCCGTGATCCGCGGAGATGTCCACCATCAGGCCGACCAGGCGCCGACGACCAGCGCCGTTGACGGAGACCCGGATCGAATCCTGGAACCAGCGGAACGTGCCGTCCGCGATCCGGAAGCGGTATTCGATGCGCGCGGAGCCCGCCAGGTGCACCGCCTCGTCGATCGCCACGATCAGGGGGGGTGCACCCTACGCGGGGGGGGCGATATTGCGTATTCCGGTGCGCGCCTGGACGGCGGGCCACGCACCGGTTCGGCGCGATCGGGTGGGAGCGCGCAATCTGCATCATGGGTGGTGCCGCCGATGACGACGTGCCATCGGTGGCACCCGGCCTGCCACTCGGCCCTGGGTGCCCAATGTCGCTCTCCCGCCTGCGGGGCGGTCTCGTCCTCATCCATGCGTCGCCGTGCCTGCTGCCGCCGTCCGCCGCCACCCGCTGCCCATCAGGCGGGGAGGCCCTCGGCGGACTTGGACGGCGGCCGTGATCTCCCGTCGCGCCCAACCCATCTTCGCGGACGACCCGGTGGCCCTGCGGCGCCTCGTCCTGGTCCTCTATCTGCTGGTCGGTCCCGTCTTCACCGCGGTCCTCCTGATCGAGGCCGCGTCCGCGCAGGGGGCAGCGATGGCGTCGGTCGCGGCGGTCGCGGGCCTGATCCTGGCCGGCGGCGCGTGGACCGGGATCCGCCGGCAGCCCACGCCGGTGGACTTCGTGTTCCCGGCGGCGGTGGTCCCCATCGTGTGCTGCGGGATCGCCTTCGCGGCGACTGGCGGGCGGGGCCTGGGCTACCTGGCCGTTGTCGGAGCCCCGGTGGCGTGGGCGTCCGTCCTGTTCGAGGGGCCGGTGGTGGCCGTGGCCGTCGTGACGGCCATCGCGACCTGCGGCGTGGCCATGTTCGCGGCACAGGGCCTGTCCGTCGACCTGGCGAGCGTGCCGGTCTTCGCAACGATCTACGCCCTGGTCGGGTGGGTCGGCTTCGAGAAGTCGCAGGCCCTCCGGCTCGCACGGGCCCGGATGCACGCCCTCACCGAGGCCCTGCCGGACACGATCACGCGGGCTGACGCCGATGGGCGGTTCCTCGAGGTCCGGGCGCCTGCCGGTACCCCGCTGCCCTTGCCGGCCGCGGAGCTTGTCGGCCGGAGCATGTACGAGTTCCTGCCGCCTGCGGCGCGCGAGCCGATGCGGGCCGCGATCGGCGCGGCCATCGCCACGGGCGATCTGCAGCGGATCGAGTACACGGTCCCGTACGGCGGCGGGCCCAGGACCTTCGAGTCGCGGGTCGTGAGGTCCGCGCCGGGCGAGGTCGTCGTCGTGCGGCAGGACATCACCGAGCGCGAGGAGGATGGCGCCCAGGCGCGTCTCGCCGAGTCGCTGATCGCCACGATGGACGAAGGCGTGCTCACACTCGACCTCGACGGGGCGGTCACCTCGTGGTCCGCCGGCGCCGAGCGGGTCTTCGGCCGGACGGCCGACGAAGTCCTGGGGCACCCGCTGCTCGGGATGCTCAGGCCGGAGATGCCCGACGTCGGGGCTCTGCGCTTCGCCGCCTCCGTATCCCGCGCCGGCACGCTCCGCGAGACCGCGACGGTGCGGCGAGACGGCGCGGCGGTCACCCTCGAGGTGTCCTGGCGCGTACTCCACGACGCCCACGGGGCGGTGGGCGGCATCCTGGGCGTCGCGCGGGACGTCACCGCGGAGCAGGCGGCACGCGACCGGATCGCGGCCGCCGAGCGCAGCAACCGGGCGGTCCTCGCAGCGCTCCGCGAGGGCATCATCGTCCTCGACCAGGACGGCGGGCTGGTCACGTGCAACGCAGCGGCCGAGACGATCCTCGGGCTCGACCAGGCCCGGCTCGCCGACCCGTCAGGCCCCCCGTCGGACTGGGCGCTGGAGGGCACCCCGGCCGCCGGGGACGACGCAGGGAGCGTCGTCGCGCGCCTCGCCGCCCTCGTGTCCCGGGCGGACGCTGCTTCGGCGGAGCTCCGACGGCCTGGCGCCAGCCGCTGGATCTCGGTCACCCGGGCCGAGGTCTGCGCGCCCGATCAGACGCCGGCCGGCGTCGTGCTGGTGATCTCGGACGTGACGGCACTGCGCCGCCGGCAGGAGGACGAGCTGGCAAACGCCCGCCTGCAGGGGCTTGAGCACCGGATGCACGACGCGGAGCTGGTGATGCGGATCGACGGCAGCGTGGTCCACGCCAACGACCGCGCCGTCGAACTGTACGGCTACTCGCGCGAGGAGCTCGCGAGGCTCAACATCCGTGACCTGCGGTCGGCGGAGACCGTCGGGGCGGTCGGCGGTCAGCTGGAACAGGCGATGGGACCGGGCGTCCGGTTCGAGACGGTCCACCGGCGCTCCGATGGGACGGAGTTCCCCGTCGAGGTCAGCTCTCGCGCGTTCCCCATTGACAACGAGCCCTACCTGCACAGCCTGGTCCGGGACCTCACGGAGACCAGGGCGGCCGAGTCGGAGCGACATGCCCTCGAGGCGGCCGCCGCCGAAGCCCTGCGGGACCGCGACCTCGTCCTGCGCAGCTCGCCCGTCGGCATCACGCGGACCCGGAACAGGATCCAGCTGTGGGCGAACCAGCGGATGGCACAGATGTTCGGATACTCCGACTTGGACATGGCCGGGATGCCCGCCCGCCGGTTCTACCCGGACGATGCGTCGTACGAGCGGCTCGGACGGGAGGCATATCCGGTCCTGCGGGACGGACTCCCATACGTCGCGGAGCTGCAGATGGTGCGCAGCGGCGGCGCCCTGTTCTGGGCGCGGATCTCCGGCCGGGCGGTGGACGCCCCGTCCGATCCGTTGGAGGTGATCTGGTCGTTCGAGGACATCACCGCGCGACGGCAGGCGGAGGTGCGCCTTGCGGAGAGCGAGGAGCGCCTCAGGTCGATCGTCACCGCGATGGCGGAGGGGGTCACCCTGCAGTCGGCCGACGGTGCCATCCTGACCTGCAACGCTGCCGCGGAGCGGATCCTGGGGCTCTCGCGGGAACAGATCGAAGGCCGGACCTCCACGGATCCACGCTGGCGGGCGACGCGCGAGGACGGGTCCCCATTCCCGGGCGACGAGCACCCGGCGATGGTCGCTCTCCGCTCAGGCGAGCCGCAGCTCGGCGTCGTGATGGGCATCGAGACACCCACCGAGGAGCGCCGCTGGATCTCGATCAACGCCGAGCCGCTCCGCCACGGGCCGGGCGAGTCACCCTATGCCGTGGTCACCACCTTCTCCAACGTCACCGCACTGCGCGAGACCGAGCGCCGCTACAGGCTGCTGTTCGAGAACCTCCGCGAGGACCTGACCGTCTTCCGCGTCGAGCGGGATGCGACGGGACGGGTCATGGACTGGCGGCTGCTCGAATCGAACGCCCAGGGCCGGGCATTCTTCGGCGACCACTACCCTGGCGCACAGGGCAGGCGGATCACCGAGCTCGTCGACAGCAGCGCGATCCGCCAGGGGATCGACCGGTCTGCTGCGATCCTGTCGGGGGACGTGATCACCCGTGAAACCGTCGTGGAGAGCACCGGGGCCAGCTACCTCTCGACCCTGTTCGCGCTCGACGCCGAGACGATCGTCGCGGCCGCGGTCGACATCACCGAGCGCGTCCGCGTCGAGGCCGAGCTGCGAACGGCGTTCGCCGACAACGAGCGGACGCTGGCCGAGCTGCGATCCGCCCTCGCCGAGGTCCGGACGCTCTCGGGCCTGCTCCCGATCTGCATGTACTGCAAGAAGATCCGCGACGACTCAGGCTACTGGGCACGACTCGAGGAGCTCATCGGGAAGCGCTCGGAGGCGACGTTCAGCCACGGGATGTGTCCCGACTGCTATGACCGCTACGCGGCGCCGGAGCTCGCAAGGCTCGAGGCGGACATCGAGTCCGAGCCATAGGCCAAGCCCGGGCACAACGGCCGCAAGCCGATCCTGCGGCGACCCGCCGGCCGAGCGGCGTCATGTGCGAACCGGGACGCGGCGCCCCCGTCAGCCGCCCCAACGATCGGCGGCGGGTCCGGCGCCTGCGCCGCGGGGCTAGCTGATGACGACCGGCGCCGTCGTCTTGGAGGTCGACCCGAGCGAGTTCTTCCCCGTGATCTTGACGGTGATGCTCTTGCCCTTGTCCTTCGCCGTGAGCTTGTAGGACAACGCGGTCGCCCCGGTGATCGCGACCCCATTGCGGTACCACCGGTACGTGAACGTCGCGCTCGGGTAGGCCTGCCATGTGCCCTTCGCCACCTTGAGGGTCTGGCCCACGGTGGCCGTCCCGGTGATCTTGGCGCCACTGGCGTACCAGGGCTTGCCCTTGACCAGCCCGACGAGCGGGGTGGCCTTGACGGCGGAGCTCGGCAGGAGATTCCTGGCCGCGACAACGGCCTTGATCTTCCAGGCCGTGTCCGCGCCAGCGAGCACGTAGGTCTTCGCCTTGGCACCCGCGATCCTGGTGCAGGTGCTGCCGGTTGCGTTGCACCGGTACCACGCGTAGGTGTACGTGGGCGATCCGGTCCATGAGCCGATGCCGATGGTCAGCGTCTTGCCGACCTGCGCCGTCCCGGTGAGCGATGGCGCCTTGGTGTTGGCCACCTTGGCAGGTGCCGTCGTGACCACCGCCGTGGTGGCCGACCACGTGAGCAGCGACGCCGGCGCCTGGAAGAGGCCGTTGACGTCGATGAGCACGGCGAGCCGCAGGTAGGAGCCCTTCTGCACCACGTTGGGCGTGAACTGTTCCGGATAGGTCGTCGATGAGTCCACCACCGACGAGCAGTGGCTGCCGCCGTTGACATTCGCCGCGAACGCCATGTCGCAGTACTGCCAGGTGATGCCGGCGTACTGGACCGCCCCCGAGTACGACCCGACGGCCGCGGTCATCGCGTGCCCCAGCCAGGGCTTCCCGTAGATCACGGGCACCGACGTCTGGGTGACCTGGAGCGGCAGCACCTCGGACGTCACCGCGCCGATGCCGCTCACGGCGGTGCCGTACTGGTTGGTGGCGTAGGTCCGGGCGGCGATCGTGCCCCCGACGTCGGATGACTGGATCGTGTAGGAGCCCGCCTGCGGCGCGCCCTGGGAGACACAGTTGGCGCCCCCGGTGTCGCAGCGGAACCACTCGTACGCGTAGCTCGTTGGCGTCGGATTGACGGTGTTGGGACCGGCGATGAGGTGGTCGCCCGGGAACGGCGTGCCTGCACTGCCGGTCGAGAAGATGACGGTCGGGTTGTTGAACGTGATCGCGCCCGGAAGCTGCGACGGGTTGGCCACGACCTGGGCCGTCGTGATGCTGTCGGCCGCCGTGAGCACACCCGGCAACGAGACGACGTTCTTCGCCGAGACCCGCGCATTGATGT
>JBAXFC010000105.1:0-9488 GCA_037140135.1 Chloroflexota bacterium | reverse complement strand
GTTGCGGGCGGCAGGACCGCGCGCCAGGCGTCCGCGGAGGCAGCGAGGGCGCGCGCGGAGAGCACCACCCCCTTGGGCTTGCCCGTGGTGCCTGACGTGAGAACGATGACAGCGGGCGCCTCAGCGTCCCGCGCGGCGCGATCGCTCGCGAAGCCGGCCGATGCCCGCCAGGTGTCCGGACCGGAGATCGGCAGCACCAGCGCCGGCCGCACCACGGCGAGGGCAGCATCGCGCTCCCGCGCCCGCAACGCACCGGAGACCGGAGCCGCGACGCAGCCGGCGCGCAGCACGCCGAGGATCGCCGCCAGGGCACTCGCCGCATCGACGACGATGACCGCAACCCGGTCGCCAGGCCTCGCCCCGGCCTGGGCCACGACCGCTGCCGCATCGGTGACGCGGGCATCGAGCTCGGACCAGGTGACGATCCGCTCACCCTGGACGAGCGCGACTCCGTCGGGCGTCGTGGCGGCCAAGTCGGCGAGCCGCTCGTCCGCGAACCAGGTGACCCCCATCAGCGAGTCACCAGGCAGCGCACCAGCTCGGCCTCGTCGAGCGCGATCCCGAGACCACCGGTGCCCGGCCCGCCCGGCACGCGCATCCGGCCGCCCTGGATCGAGAGCGGTACCTCGAGCAGGTCCGTCGCCAGCAGGTCCGCGGTCGCGAGCCCGTGGTCACGTCCGGCCGCGGGCCAGCCCGGGACGTCCGGCAGCCGGGGTGCGGCAGCCAGGGCGGCGGCGAGCCCGACCCCGGTCTCGAACAGCGACGACAGCACGACGGGCACACCACGCGCGGCAGCGTCTCCGGCAATCCAGCCTGCGACGGCCGGGCCGCCCACGCGTGCAGGTTTCACCACGAGCACGTCGGCCGCGCCGGCATCGAGGACGTCCTTCGCGGCCGCCCGGGAGCGGACCGCCTCATCCGCCGCGATGCGCACGCCGGTGCGGCGCCGCAGGCCGGCCATCCCGGCCAGGTCGTCCGGCGGCAGCGGCTGCTCGATGTACTGGAGTCCGAACGGCTCGACGGCCGCGATGTTCTCGATCGCGGTCTCGAGGTTCCAGGTGCCGTTCACATCGAGGCGGAGGGCCACGTCGGGCCCGACGGCCGAGCGGACGGCCCGCACGCGCTCGGCAAGCGATACGGCGTCGTCACCGGCGAGCGCCTTGAGCTTGATCGTCCGGAACCCGGCCTCCACTGCCGCGGACGCTGCGGCCTCGACCTCGGCGGGCGTGGTCCCGCCGGCCAGGGCATTGACGCCGACTCCTGCGCCCGCCGGCCCAAGCACGGGATCAGGGCTTGCGAACAGGTCGAGGCGTGCGGCATCGAAGGCGGCGAGCAGGGCGAGGCCCACGGGACCGGCCGCCTCGAGCGCAGCGTCCTGCGCCACCTCTCCCGCGGCCACCCTGGCCTCGAGCCAGGCGATGAGGCGGCCGAGCTCGGCGGCATCCGCCGCCCGCTCGAGCACGGCCTCGCCGATGCCGGTCCGCTCGCCCGCCCCGCCCACGACCAGGATCCACGAGTCGCGCGCCGTCCACGTTCCTGCGGCGGTCGCGAACGGCGCGCGGAACGGGACGCGGACGCGGACGACCTCGAGGCTCGCGATCAGCTGGGGCCGCCCTTCGCCATCCCCGCGAGCGCGAGCCCGGCCGCGAACAGGAGCCCGTGCCAGAGCGCGAGGCGGGCGGTCCCCCGCAGGACCAGGTTGAGCTCCCGCGGCTCCGCGAAGTCGCGGACCTTGGCCAGGAGCGGCCGCGCCAGCGGCAGCGTCGCGAACGGCAGGAGCAACCCCACGGTGCCCGGCCAGGATGCGCCCGTGGGGGCCAGGCCGTCGATGAACGCGATGAACAGGATCAGCGGCACGGCATACGCGAGCCCCAGCAGCGCCCCGAACTCGGCCTGCGTCCGCTCCTTGCCGAGCACCACGGCGAGGGTGCGTTTGCCGGCCGCGGTGTCGGTGGGGATGTCCCGCAGGTTGTTGACCACCAGGATCGCGGTGATCAGGGCGCCCGGCGGGATCGCCGCGACGAGGAACCAGGCGTCGAAGCGCAGGGTCTGGAGGTACGCGGTGCCGCCGACGGCGACGAGGCCGAAGAACAGGAAGACGAAGACCTCGCCCAGCGCCTTGTAGCCGTACGGGAAGGGGCCGCCGGTGTAGGCGAGGGCGGCGACCACCGCGAGCACGCCGAGAAGCAGCAGCACCGCGCCGCCGACGGCGACCAGGTACAGGCCCACGACCCCGGCCATCGCGATCACGAGGGCGATCGCGACCTCCAGCCGGCGCTCGGTGACGAGGCCCGCCGCCGCCACGCGCAACGGTCCCTGCCGGTCCGCGGTGTCGGCGCCCTTGCGGAAGTCGGACAGGTCGTTGGAGAAGTTCGCGACCACCTGGAGCAGGAGCGCCACGAGGACGCAGGCAAGCGCCGTATCGAACCGGAGCGAGGCCCCGGTCGCGAGCCCCGCGCCCAGTCCCACGACCACGCCGGCGAGCGCCGCGGGCAGGGTGTTGGGCCGGGCCGCGTGGACCCAGATGGAGAGCGTGGAGGGCCGCGCGCCGGCCCCTGACGGAGCGGTCATCAGGGCCGCCGCGGGTACTTGCGGTACTGCGGCTTGCGCTTGGCGAGGAACGCCTCGGAGCCCTCGTGCGCCTCATCGGTCGTGTAGTAGAGGCCGGTGGCGTTGCCCGCGAACTCCTGGAGCCCGGCCAGGCCGTCGGTGGCCACGAGGAACGCGGACTTGAGGAACCGGATCGCGGTGGGGCTCATGTCCAGGATCTCGTTGGCCCACTGCACGCCTTCGGCCTCGAGCTCGGCCAGCGGCACGACCTTGTTCACGAGGTGCATCTCGAGCGCCTCCTGCGCGCCGTACTGGCGGCACAGGAACCAGATCTCCTTGGCCTTCTTGTCGCCCACGAGGCGCGCCATCAGCCCCACGCCGAAGCCCGCACCGAAGCTGCCGACCTTGGGCCCGACCTGGCCGAAGATCGCGTTCTCCGACGCGATCGACATGTCGCACACGATGTGGAGCACATGCCCGCCGCCGATCGCGTAGCCGTTGACCAGCGCGATCACCGGGATCGGCAGGGAGCGGATCTGGCGCTGGAGGTCGAGCACGTTGAGCCGGGCGACACCGTCGGTGTCGAGGTAGCCGCCCTCGTGGCTCTTGTACTTCTGGTCGCCGCCGCTGCAGAAGGCCTTGTCGCCTTCGCCGGTGAGCAGCACGCACCCGATCGACGCGTCGTCGCGGATGCGCAGGAAGGCATCGATCAGCTCGCGCACGGTCTGCGGCCGGAACGCATTGCGGACCTCCGGGCGGTTGATCGTCACCTTGGCGATCCCGGTTCCCGAGTGCTCGTAGCGGATGTCCTTGTAGTCGACGACCTGCGTCCAGGTCACGGGATCGGTCATGCGGCGCGGTCCTCCTGCAGGAAGTCGTCCACGAGGCGGTGGAAGGTCCGGGGCTGTTCGTCGTGGGGTGTGTGGCCGGCACCCTCGACGATGGCGAGGCGGGCGCCGGGGATGGCGGCGGCCACCTGCGCGGCCCGCGGCCGGCCGATGGCGTCATCGCCGCCGGTGAGCACCAGGGTTGGCGTCGTGATGCCGGCGAGCTGGTCGTGGAGCGGCTCCATCGCCCCCTGCCCGCCGCCGCGGAGGCTGGCCGCAAGGCCGTCGGGACGGTTGCCCATGCGGATGCCCCGCTGGCGGGCGAGGCGGGCGGGCGCCATGGCGGCGTGGCTCGCGAAGACCGGGTTGCGCTCCCATTCGGTCACGAAGGCCTCGATCCCGTCGCGCTCGATGCGGGTGGCGAGGGCTTCGTCGGCGGCGCGGCGGGCGGCGCGGGCGGCGGCGTCCGCGATCCCGGCCGAGGGGCTCTCGAGGACGAGGCGCCCGACGATGGCCGGGTGGCCGGCGGCGAGCCGCAGCGCGACGCGGGCGCCCAGCGAGTAGCCGAGCACGTCGGCGGGACCCGCGAGCTCGTGCCCGAGAATGGCGGCGAGGTCGTCGGCGGTGCGCTCGATCGAGGCGCGCGCCGCGTCGGCCGTGCGGGTGCGACCGTGGCCGGGGAGGTCCACCACGATCACGCGGCGGCCGGCCCGGACCCAGCGGTCGGCGTGCGCGCTCCACGAGGCGCCCCGACCGGTGAAGCCGTGGAGGAGCAGGAGCGGCGCGCCCGTGCCGCGGGAGCGGACCTCCCAGCGGAGGCCGTCGATCACCACTTGGCGTTTGCTCCGGAGCCCGATTTCGCGACGCCCCGGGCGGCGGCCGCTGCGAGGCCGCGGTGGAGCAGGAGGTTCCGGGCACGATCGGTGCGCAGCTCGATGACCTGGACGCCCGGGCGACCGACGGAGGCCCGGATCGCCGCTTCGAGGTCCAGCCGGTCCACGAGCTGGTGCTCGGCGCCGAGCGCCACCACGATCGGTCCGAAGTCCGTGCCGTGCGGGGTCCCGAACAGCTCCTCGTAGTGCTCGGGGAGGCCAGAGCCCGCGGGCGCCGTGCCCGCCTGTGCCTGGGGCAGGAACGAGAAGATCCCGCCGCCGTCGTTGTTGAGCAGCACGATCGTGGCTGAGAGGCCGTGCATCCTGGCTGCGGCCAGCGCGTTGAGGTCGTGGAGGAAGCTCACGTCGCCCACGACGAGCGCGACCGGGCCACCGGCCACCGCCGCCGACCCGAGTGCCGTGGACACGACGCCGTCGATGCCGTTGGCGCCCCGATTGGAGCGGACGGTGATGGCCCTGGGCGTCGAGGGAAGCCAGGCGTCGAGGTCGCGGACGGGCATCGAGTTGCCGGACCAGAGGACCGATCCGTCGGGGAGGGCGTCTGCGAGGAGCGGGATGACGACGCCCTCGAAGGGCTCGTCGAGCTCGGCGAGCCACGTGTTCATGGCCCGCACGACGCTCTTCTCGGCCGCCATCCAGGTCCGGGTCCATCCGAGGCGCCGGGTGGACGCGCCGAGCCTCACATGGAGCGCGCGGGCGGTGGCCGTGGGATCGGCGTGGACGAAGGTCGCGGGCAGGAGCGCGGGCTCACGCCAGCCGCCGTCCCCGTCGAGCACGACCAGGCCCGGGCGGTAGTGCTCGAGCATCTGGAGGATCGGCTTGGACGTGGGCACGGCGCCCGTGCGGATGACGAGGTCGGGCTTGTGGTTGTCGATCCAGGCCCCGGCGCGGACGAGCTGGTCGGCGCGGGTCACGACGAGCGATCGGTCGTGCGGGCCGGTGCGGAGGCCCGAGAGCGGGTCGGCGAGGATCGGGTAGCCGGTGGCGCTCGCGAGCGCGGCGAGGGCCGCAGGGAGCTCAGGGTCGTCGTCGGGGCCGGCGATGATCAGGCCGCGGACGGTGCGGGCCAGGAGCTCGGCGAGCCCGTCGATGACCGCGTCGTCGAGGACGGTGCGGCCGCCGATGACGGACGTGAACGGCGCGGCGAGGGGCTGGTCTCCGGCGTCGGCAGGCGCGAGCGGACCGTCGGGCAGGAGCGGCTCCCGGAAGGGGACGTTGACCTGGACCGGGCCGGCGGGGCCGGCGGCCGCCATGGCGACCGCACGACCGGCCACGGACCGCACGTGCGCCTCGGTCGCGGGCTGGCCGTCGAACAGCGGCAGCTCCGTGAACCACTTGGCAGCCCGCCCGTACAGGTGGTCCTGGTCGATCGTCTGGGGCGCGCCCCGGTCCCGCAGCTCGGGCGGCCGGTCCGCGGTCAGCACCACCAGGGGCACCCGCGAGAGCTGCGCCTCCACCACGGCCGGCGCGAAGTTCACGGTTGCGGTCCCGGACGTGCCCAGCAGGATCACCGGCCGGCCGCTGGTGCGGGCCATGCCCAGGGCGAAGAAGCACGCGGCACGCTCGTCGAGGTGGACGCGCACGCGGATGCCCGCCGCCGTCCGAAGGGCGAGCGCGAGGGGCGTGGAGCGGGAGCCGGGACAGACGACGGCATCGGTCACGCCTGCCGCGGCCAGCTCGGCGACGAAGAGCCGGAGAAGGCGCGCGTCGCTCATCGCTCGTCCGCCGGCACGCCGAGGGCGGAGATGACCGCGCGCAACTTGATCCGCGACTCCTCCCACTCCTTGTCGGGGTCGGAGTCGGCCACGATGCCGCAGCCGGCGAACAGCCAGGCCTGCGTCCGGTCCACGATCCCGCAGCGCAGGGCGACGCACAGCTCGCCGTCGCCGCGGGCGTTGAGCCAGCCGACGGGGCCCGCGTACCAGCCGCGCTCGAAACCCTCGTGCTCGTCGATCAGGGCGACCGCGACGTCGCGCGGCTCGCCACCGACGGCGGGCGTGGGATGCAGGCGTGCGCCGAGGCTCAGGAGGCCGTTCCCGTCGGGGACGGTGCCGCCGATCTCGGTGACCAGGTGCTGGACGAAGCGCAGCGTCATCAGCCCGGGCTCGGGCGCCACAGCGATCGTCTCGGCGACCGGCCGCAGGACCTCGCGGATGGCGGCCACCACGATCGCGTGCTCCTCGCGGTCCTTCTCGGACGCGAGCAGCTCCCGCCCGAGACGGGCGTCCTCGTCGGCATCGGCACCGCGCCCGATGGTGCCCGCGACGGCCACCGTGCGGAAGGCGCGGCCCTCGGTCCGGACGAGGCGCTCGGGCGTGGCTCCGAGGAACGTGCGCCCCCCGCGCCGGAACGCGTACGTCGTGCTCTCGGGGCTGCCAGCCGGCGGAGCGCGTTGGGGACGTCGAGCTCCACGGGGCTGCGCAGGCCGACGCGCCGGGCGAGCACCACCTTGTCGATCCGCCCGCGGCCGACGGCACCGCTGAACATGCCCACCAGCCTTCGCCAGTGGTCATGCGAGGGCTGCTCCTCGTCCGTGGTGAGGGGCGCGAAGACGGGCCGGGCGACGATGCCGGTCCGGCTGGGCGCCAGGGCGCGGGCCCGCTCTCCGAGCGCCTCCCAGCGCCGTTCGAGGTCCCGAGGCGCGATCCCCGCCCCGAGCCCGGCGCCGGTCACGGCCGCGGCATCGCCGCGCACCTCGAGCATCAGCTCCGGCAGCACGAGCGAGCTGGCGCCGAACGGGCCCCAGGGATCCGCGGCCGCGGGGCGGCGTCCGGTGAAGCCCATACCGCCGAGGAGGAGCGGCCCGCCGTCGGCACCCGGCGCGCAGTCGAGGCGGGCGTCGGCCAGGAGCCCCGACCAGGCGGTCTGCGCGTCCTGGAACCGGTCGGGCCCCTCGGCCTCCACGGCCCATGCCCGGCCGATGCCGACGAGCGCCATCTCCTCGCTCGGGCGGAGCCAGAGGGAGACCTCGAGCTCGGCCTCGACGGCCGCGGTGAAGAGCGAGATCGGGTCGATGCCCGGCGCGGGGACGGTGGCGGCGAGCAGGGTCGCGTCGGGAGCCCCGGCCAGGAGGGTGTGGAGGCGCTCGGCGAGGCCGGGGTCGGTGGCGCGGGCGGCCGGCGCCGGGCGGAGCGCGGTCATCGGGCAGCCTCCGGGAACGTCCAGCCCGGTGCCGGGACCGGCACCGGGCCGATCCGCTCCGCCGGAACGCCGGCGCTCCGCAGCAGGGCGGCGCGCAGGGCCGGGTAGGCATCCTCGAGGCCGACGGCCTGGTCTGCGAGCAGCCACCGCGCGACAACCTCGTTGATGGCGCCGAACCAGGCGATGCTCGTGATCCGGGTGTCCATGGGCGGGGCGGCGCCGGCCGCGACGGCCTCGTCGAGGTAGCCCTGGATCAGGACCGCGAACCGGGCGTGGAGGGCGTTCGTCTCGGCCTGGAAGACGCGGCCGGCGCCCATCGTGTCGAGGAACAGGAGGCGCGCCATCGTCCGGTGGCCCGCGAAGGTCCCGAGCACGGTGTGGATCGCGACCTCGGCCCTGGCGACCGGCTCCGTCTCCAGCGCCACCGCCCGCTCGACCCGCGCGACCAGCTTGTCCGCGGTGGTCTGCATCAGCTCGCGGAAGATGGCTTCCTTGGTCGGGAAGTGGAAGTAGATGCCGCCCTTGCTGGTCTCCGCGGCGTCGGCGATGTCATCGACGGCGGTGTCGCGGTAGCCGCGGGTGGCGAAGGCCGAGAACGCGGCGTCGAGGATCCGCTCGCGGCGGCTCCGGCTCTGCTCGGTGGGGTCGATGCGCGGCATCCTCGGCCTCGGGCTCGTCGTCGTCCTGGTCGGTCGCTGCAACCGACCGACTGGTCGGTCGGTTGTTCCGGAAATCCTAGCGCAGCCTCGTGCCGGGGGCCCGGGGCGCCGCGCACACGCCTTCGATCCCGAACGCTCGCCCGACCGCGTGCCGATTGCGGGCGACCGCCCGATAGGCCGGCTCGAGCAGCGTGCGGCCGGGGCGGGGGTCGGCGAGGCGGGCGAGACCCCCCCACCGCGGGACGGCCCGTGCTGCGGCAATCACCGCTGCCGCGCCCGTGACGACGCGCCCGTCGCCGTGCACGAGGTGCAGCGTCACCGCCAGGTCGCGGCCCTGGAGCCGGGAGGCCAGCTCAGGCTCGGCAGCCTCCCGAACCGCTTGCAGCGGCAGCACCCGCAGCCCCGACGCGGGTGCCCGGCGTGCAATCCACGCCGCCGAGCGCGAGCAGATGCCGCAGTCGCCGTCGAAGAGCATGGTGGCGGGATCGGCTAACGTGCGCGTCATTGGTATCGAGTTTCAGTTGCGAGGGCGCCGCCGTCAAGTGAGCGATGCGTGCGCCCTGCCATCGTTCCCTCGGTGGGTGCCGTCCGGTTCGGTCTCGCGGTTCGCGCGCTGCGGCGTCACCACGGGTGGTCACAGGAGCAGGTCGCAGAGAAGGCGGGGATCTCCCAGGCAGCGGTGTCGCGAGCCGAGCGAGGTGAGGCCTGGTCGCTCACCCACCGGGCGCTCGTCGAGATCGTGGAGGCGCTCGGCGCCCGGGCGACGTTGCGCGTCCAGTGGCACGGGGAGGAGCTCGACCGGTTGCTCGATGCCGCCCACGCAGGGCTGGTCGAGGAGGTCATCCGCATCCTCGTCACGCACGGCCCGGAGGTGGCGCCCGAGGTGACGTTGGCCCGGTACGGGGAGCGCGGCTCGATCGACGTCCTCGCCTTCCACGCGGCGACCGGCTCGCTGCTCGTGATCGAGGTCAAGTCCGTCGTCCCGGACATGCAGGGATGCTCTCCGGGATCGATCGGAAGTGGCGTCTCGCCGGCGGCCTGGCAATCTCGCGCGGGTGGCGGGTGGCGGGTGCGAAGCGTCTCGCGGCTGCTCGTGCTGCCGGACGACCGGACCGCTCGTCGCCGGCTCGTGGTCCACGCGCTCACGATCAACCAGACGATGCCCCTTCGCACGGCGGCCGTCCGTCGATGGCTCCCGGCACCTGGTGGTGCCATGGGTGGCGTCCTTGTCCTGCCATCCAGACAAAGGACGACTGCTCGACACCGAGTCAGGCGCTCCGGCGACCCAAAGCAGCCCGAATCGGGCGTGATCGCTGCCGGGCAGGCACCGGCCGGCGGAAGTGCCGGTTATCTCCGGACGAGTACGCGTCCTCTGACCTGGTGGCAGCAGCCAGCCGCTGGCCGTTGGCGGTGGGACG
>JBAXFC010000104.1:0-9488 GCA_037140135.1 Chloroflexota bacterium | reverse complement strand
CAGTTGTCCGACCCGCCATCCTGGGCGAGGATGCTGTTCGTGAGGAAGCCGGAGGTGGTGGCGAGGACCGCTGCGCCCGCCGCGGGGGAGGTGTTGCCCGCGAACGTGCTGCTCGTCACAACGACATCGGCCCCCAGGACCGCGCCGGCGGGCCCGTCTTCGACGACGTTGCCGGTGAACGTGCTGTTCGCGATCACGAGCGACCCGCCGCCGAAGAAGCCGGCGGCGATGGCGCCGGCGGCCTGGGCGGCCGTGTTGCCCGCGAAGGTGCTGCCCGTGACCGTCGCATCGCCGAAGACGAGCAGCGCCGGGCCCATCGGGGCCGCGTTGCCGGTGAACGTCGAGTCGGTAACGGTCGCGTTCCCGGCGAAGACGGCGGCCCCGAACGAGCTGCCCTGGTTGCCGGTGAACGTGCTGCCGCTGACGATCACCTCCAGCGCGACGACCGCGATGAGGCCGTTGTTCGTGAACGTGCTCTCGCCGATGGTGGCGGATCCGTTCAGCGAGGCGATCCCGGCGCCGATGTACTCCGCGGTGTTGCCGGTGAACGAGGAGCCCGTCACCGTGACGTCGGCGTCGGCGAAGATCGCGCCGCCGGCGCCCTCGATGCCGCCGGTGCCCGTGGCGCCGTTGCCGGTGAAGGCACAGTCGGCGACGTGGATCGTGGATGCGCGGATGGCGCCACCCGTGATCGCGGAACCGTTGCGCAGCGTGAGGCCGCTGACGGTGAGCCGCTGACCGGTGGCGTTGAACAGCTGGACCGGCGAGCCGTCGTTGGCGCCGTCGATGACGGCCGCCCCGGCTCCGGCGCCCTGGAGGGTGAGGTTGTCCTTCGTGATGGTCACGGTTTCGGCCAGGTTGTAGTCGCCGGCACAGATGTGGACGGTGTCGCCGGAGTTGGCGGCATCCACGGCGCCGGCGATCGTGTTGTAGTCGGGTGCTTCGCAGGTCCCACCGCCGTCGCCGATGACCTCGGGGGTGAGCGCGACCCAGAGCGTGTGCACTGGGACCACGTGGAGCGTGGCCGTGTCGCTGAAGTTGCCGACGTAGGTGCCGGTGACCGTCTGGTCGCCCAGATCGGTCGAGGTGCACGAGGCACCGGTGCACGAGCCGAGATCGATCGTGAACGTGGTGCCGGGCGTCACATCGCCGAGGTCGTTGTTGTCGGCGTCGAACCCTTCGGCCGTGTAGGTCTGGCTGCCGCCGGCGGCGATGGCCGCCTCGTCGGGGCTCAGGATGATGTAGGCGAGGCTGGGATCCAGGGGCATGAACGTGTCCGGCGCGGACCAGTCGCCCTGGCCGGTGCCGTTGACGGCCGCGACCTCGACCTCGTACTCGACGCCGTTGGTGAGGTCGGCGATGGAACAGCCGCTGGCATCGCAGTCCTGGGTGGCCCAATCGTCCGCGGAGCCACTGAGGCGCCAGCGGAGCACGTAGCCGAGGATCGGCGAGCCGCCGGTGTCGGCCGGGTCGGACCAGGACACGGTCCCCGACGCGTTGCCGGGCTCGATGCCGGTGATGGCCGGCGGCCCGGGCGGCGTGGCGGTCTGGGGCAGCTCCCCATCGCGCATCTGGAAGATGAAGCGGCCGGGGACGTCGCTGTTGAGGTGGGCCTGGTTCAGCGGATGCGCGCCGTCGTCGGCCACGTCCGCGTTGAGCCGGCCGTTGTAGAGGACGCTGCTGTCGTCAACGATGGAGGCGTACTTGATCTGGCCGTCGATGACGGAGCCGACGCCGATGGCGACGCAGGTGTCGTTCCCGTCGGCGCAGCCGTCCGAGTAGCCCTGGTCGTTCGCCTGCAGGCTGCCGTAGTTGACGATGATGTCCACGTCGTTCGACGCCACGTCGGAGCGGTCCACGAGGACGATCTGGAAGGTGTTCCAGTTCGTGGCGTCGATCGTCGCGCTGAACGTCTGGCTGTTCATCCAGGTCGCCACGAACGCCTGGCGCCCGCCCACCGTGGTCCGGCCCCAGTAGAAGAAGTCGCCGTGGCGGCCACTGCCCCAGGCGCTGAGCGGATCCATGATCTCGCGGTTGTCGAGGTCAAGGCCGTAGGCGACCACGCCGGCAGCCCCGTCCAGGATCGTGTTGAGCGGCTCGTCGTAGGTGTCCGAGCCGGATCCGAACGCGATCGATCCGTTGGAGTTGACGTAGACGGTGTCGTACTCCGTGCCGTAGAAGTTGACGGTGAAGCCGATGGGCAGGCCGGGCACGCTGTCGACACCTTCGGCACCGATCCAGCAGTCGTCGCAGGCCCAGCCGAGGCGGGGCGTGTACGGCGTGGAGGGGCTGCCGGCACCACCGAACTGGGCGTTGAACGTGTCGGTCCAGGGGATGGTGACCGGGTTCTCCGGGTCGCTCGTGTCGACGATGCTGGGGATGAGGTCCGCCGGCGAGCCGGTCTCCGGGGTGAGGCCGCACCCGATCGGGGTGCCGTCCGGGTTGAGCAGGACGGATCCGACGTAGCTCTGGCCCGTGTAGCTCCGGCAGCCGCGGGTCTCTGGGACCGCGATGACCGGGAAGCCGGCGCTGTCCTGGGCCGGTGCATAGCCGTTGCCGCCGTCCAGGTGAACGGTGATCGTGCAGGTGCCCACGGCGAGGAGCACGAGGTCACCCTCCCACTCGTCCACCGTGCAGATGGCGTCGTCGGCCGACGAGAACCAGGCGTCCTGGTGAGCGCTCGTCCAGTAGTGCACCGACTGGCCGGCCTGGCCGACGAAGGTGGTGTCGGGGGCGTAGATCGTGACCGACTGGGGTTCGCCCACGTACAGCGTGGTGGTGCCGGTGGCGGTGCCGATGGTTCCGGTGACGGTGTACTCGCCGGGATCCGACGCCCCGCACGTGTCGCCGGTGCAGGAGCCGCTGCCGTCGATCGTGAAGGTCGTCTGGTCGGTGACGTCTCCCAGGCTGACGTCCCCGAAGCCGAAGCCCTCGGCCGTGTACGCCTGGCTCCCGCCGGAGGCGATGGTGGTGTCCGCCGGGCTCAGGACCAGGTGGTCGAGGTCCACCTCGTAGGCGCCCGAGTCGCAGCGGCCGGCCTGGGGTCGCGTGACGCCGCGCTGGTCCACGCCGCCCACCGGGCTCGCGTTGCAGATCGCATCGATGCCGGCGTTGATCGCGTGATTGCCCTGACCGAGCGGGAACGTCTTGCCGACGTGGGAGACGGGCCAGTCGTCCGACATGTCGTACAGATCGCCGAAAGCGAGGTCCGCAAGCGCGGTGTTCGGGTAGGAAGTCCCGATGTCGGTCGCGCAGGTCGCATCGCTGCTGAAGGTGCCACCGTTGTCGGTGACAGCATCAGCAGCGCAGTTGTCCGTACCGTCCGCGGTGCTCTTGAAGATCGAGTTGGCCGTCGTGAGGTTGCCGGCCCGGATCGCGTCACCGGCCACGACCGCCGCGTTGTTGAGCAACGTGCTGTTCGTGACGGTGAGGACGTTGGTCCCAATGCCCGCGTAGACGGCGCCGCCGTCCGTCGCCGCACTGTTGTCGTAGAGCGTGCTGTTCGTGATCGAGACGTTCCCGGACGAGTCCGAGATCGCTCCGCCCGTGCCGTCCTGCGCGGTGTTCGCCTCGAACGTGCCCTGGCGGACGTCGATCGAGTCGGCACCGAAGATGGCGCCACCGCTGCCGCCTGCGGCCGTGTTCGCGGAGAAGAGCGTCCGGAGGATGGTGATGGGGCCGGCGCTGTACACGGCGCCCGCGTGTCCCGCCGCGGTGTTCAACACGAACGCGGTGCCGCCGTCGACGGTGGCTCCCGTGCCCGCCCAGACGGCGCCGCCGTCCCGGCCCGCGTCGTTGTCGCTGAAGTTGTTGGTGGCGCCCGAGGCGCCGCTGACGTTGATGGTGGCTGCGGTGCCCGTCCAGACGGCGCCGCCGTCCCGGGTCGCGTGGTTGTCGATGAACCAGGTGTCGGTGATGGTGGCGGTCTCGTCAGCGCGGATCGCTCCGCCGTCGGTGCCGCGGTTGCCCACGAAGTAGCCCCTGGCGACGGTGACCACCCGCGCACGAATGGCGCCGCCGCCCGGCTCTGCGTCGCCGTCCGGCGCCGCGCCGTTGCGGAGCCCGACGTCGATGACGGTGAGCTGCATGCCCGTCGCGTCGAAGAGCTGAACCGGGTCGCCGCCGTTGGCGCCGTCAACGATGGTCGCGGTGGACGTCTCCTCGCCCTGGATCGTCAGGTTGTCGACCGTGACCGTCACGGGGGCGGTCTGGTAGTAGGTGCCCATGCAGAGGAAGACGGTATCGCCCGCGTTCGCGTCGGCGACGGCGCCCGCGATCGTGTTGTAGTCGGGCGCGTCGCAGGTGCCGCCGCCGTCCCCGATGACCGCGGGGCTGAGCGCGACGAAGAGCGTGCGCGGGCCGACCACCTCGAACGCGCCCGAGTCGCAGTGCGTGCCCTGGGGGCGCGTCGTGCCGCGCTGGTCCACGCCGTCCACGGGCGCCACGTTGCAGACCGCGTCCACGCCGGCGTCGATCGCCACGCTGTCCGCCCCGAGCGCGATCGTCCAGGTTGATCCGCCGTTGTCGGCGAGCGGGCCGAGATCGAGGTCCGCGAGGGTGACGTGGGACGCGCAGATGGCGTCCGTGCTGAAGTTGCCCCCGCCGTCCGTGATGACGTTGTTGACGACGCAGTCGTCCGGAACCTCGGCATCGTTGGCGATGATCGTGTTCGCCATGGCCACGTCTGCAGCCCGGATCGTGTCCCCCTGGCCGTCCGCGGTGTTGGCGAGGAAGGTGCTGTTGGTCAGGGTGACGGTGTTGGCGCCGGCGATGATCGCGCCGCCGTTGTCCGACGCGGTGTTGGCGCTGAAGGTGCTGTTCGCGATCGTGATGGCATCGTTCCAGGCGGCGATCGCGCCGCCGCCGGCGAGGGCGTGGTTGGCGCTGAAGGTGCTGCCGATGACCTCGATCGTGGCCTCGCCGTAGATCGCGCCGGCCTGGTCGTCGCTCTGGTTGCCGGAGAACGTGCTGCCGGTCACCACCATCGGGCCGGCTGCCGCAACCGCGCCGCCGCCGGAGACCGAGCTGTTGGTGGTGAAGGTGCTGTCGCTGATGTCGACCATGTCCGCGCCCGCGATGGCCCCACCCAGGCTCCCGTCGCCGGTGGACTCGTTGGCCGTGAAGGTGCTCCCGTGCACGAAGATCGCCGAGAAGGACGCGAGCGCGCCCCCGCCCATGGCCGCGAGGTTGCCGAGGAAGGTCGAGTCGGTGGCACGCAGCGTGGCGTTGGCCCCCACGGCGCCCCCCGGGAAGGACTGGCTGAGGTTGCCGTCGAACGTGCTGTTGGTCACCGTGGCGGTCGTGTTGGCGAAGATCGCACCGCCGCCCGCGCTGGCGCTGGTGTTGCGGTTGTCCACGAAGGAGCTGTCAGCGACGGTGATGCTCCCGGCCCTGACGGCGCCGCCGCCGTTGCTCGCCAACCCGTTCTGGAGGGTCAGGCCCGTCACGGTGATGGACTCGCCGATGGCGTCGAAGAGTTGGACGGGCGATCCGTCGTTGGCGCCGTCGATGATCGTCGTGGCAGCGTCGGCGCCCTCGAGGGTGAGGTTGTCAACGGTGATGACCACGGTTTCGGCCAGGTTGTAGGTGCCGGGGCAGATGTGGACGGTGCCGCCCGCGTTCGCCTCGGCCACGGCGTCCGCGATCGTGTTGTAGCCCGGGTCGGCGCAGCCGGTGTTGCCGCCGATGGCGGTCACGGGCGTCGCGACGTACAGGGTGGTGGTCCCGTTCTGGACTCCGGCCCCGGGGCCGGGCACCGGGGTGGGGGTCGGCTTCGCGTCGGGCGTCGCGACCGGCGTCGCATCGGGTGATGCAGTGGGCTCAGCGGTGGGTGAGGGATCGGCAGGGGCCGGGGTTGCGGTCGGAGCCGGATCAGACGGCGCGGGATCGGTCGGGGCGGCGTCCACGTGGAGCGTCGCCGTTCCGGCGGCCATGCCGTCCGTGCCGGTGACGGTGTGGTCGCCGGGCTCCGCGGGCGCACACGTGGCGTCGGGGCAGGGCACGCCCGCGTCGATCGTGAAGGTCGTCTCGCCGGTGACATCGCCCAGGCTGTTGCCGTCCGCGTCGAACCCTTCGGCCGTGTAGGCACGGCTCTCCCCGGCGACGATGGTGGCGTCGGCTGGAGCCAGGACCAGGTGGTCCGGGCCGCCGGCGGCGAGAACGGCGACCGGCGTCACCGTGCCGACCATCCCCATCAGGAGCCCGGCCGTGAGGCCCAGGACGACGAGACGATGGACCAGGACGTGCCGGGGCGACTGCTTCGCGGAGGCCATGACGGGCGGCTCCAGTGCGTGGCCGCCCGGACCGCGTCACATCCCATGTGGTCCGCTGGATCGACCTCGCTCGGAACATATGCCCGGTCGCAGGCGGGGACCACCCCACGTTCGGACCACCCCGAATGCGCGGGTCACGGTCCGCGGGTGTTCCTGGGCGCCCGGAAGCGGGAGGTGCGAGCTGGGCCCGGCCGCACCTCCCCGGGGAGCCTCGAGGCTGCCGCCGGACCGCCCGGCGGCGGCAGCCAGGGGCCTAGTGGGTCAGCGAGGCGTTGATCCGGACCAGCGTGTCGGCCGCATCGAACTGGAGCTCCAGCGATCCGTAGACCTGCGAGTCGTACATGTACACGAAGGTCGGCGTTCCGTAGATGGACGTGATCCGGCGGGGTGCGCCCATGGTGGCCCAGACCTCCGTCACGGTGGCGCCCCAGGCCAGGTCCTGGGGGAGCGTCCCGGTGTACGCGTCGAGCACCGCGTTGTCCGGCCCGTACAGGGAGACGACCTTGACCACGCCGCCCGGCGAGACGATCCCGGTCCAGTTGGCGCAGACGATCGTGGTCCCCTCGCCCTCGGCGAGGGGGACGGTGGGGCACGTCATCCGGTCCGGGGTGGTACCCAGCAGGCGGAGCGGATCGGCGAGCTCATTCGCGGGCGCGGACGCGGACGCGCCCACCGCCATTCCTCCGGCCAGGTGGGCCGAGACCAGGACGACGATGGTGAGATCGAGCGCCAGGACCGCTGCCAGTTGCCGTCCGAGCGACCGGAACCCATGACCGAAGAACGTGCGCGTCATCAGGTGCGTGCCACCCTCCCGCTTGCCCCCATGGACCGACAGTGCACGCGCCGAGCGGTGAGACCAAGTGCTGCCGACGCGGTTTCGAGGGCGGAGTGGCCTGCCGCAACGTTCGGGCGGGGCCGATCCGACCTCCCGTCGTCCGCCGGTGCCCGGCTAGACTGCCGCTACCACGTTCGCGATCCGCCCATCGATCCACCGGAGCAAGGGGAGCCCTGCCCATGCCGCGCGCCATCGTCATGCGAACCCCCGGACCCGCCGACGTGCTGCACCTCGAGGACGTCGAGGTGGGCGATCCCGGGCCGGGCCAGGTCCGGATCCGCCAGACGGCCGTCGGCGTCAACTTCCACGACATCTACGTGCGCTCGGGGCTGTACACGACGCTGCCCCTTCCGGGGATCCCGGGCGTCGAGGCCGCCGGCGTCGTCGATGCGCTGGGCGACGGCGTGGCGGGCCTGGCGGTTGGCGATCGTGTGGGCTACATCACGGACGGCTATGGGGCCTACACAGGCGCCCGCCTGCTGGATGCAGCCCTGGCGATGCGTCTGCCCGACAGTCTCGGCGATGTGGCGGCGGCCTCGGTGCTGATCAAGGGCATCACCGTGGAGGTCCTGCTCCGGCGCGTTCACGCCGTCAAGCCGGGCGACTGGATCCTGGTGCAGGCGGCAGCAGGCGGCGTGGGCCAGCTCCTCGTCCGCTGGGCGTCGTCGATCGGCGCCACCGTGATCGGCACCGTGGGCAGCGAGGCGAAGGCGGAGATCGCGCGATCCGCCGGCGCGGCGCACACGATCCTGTACCGCGACCAGGACGTTGCTTCGGAGGTGCAGCGGATCACGGACGGCCGGGGCGTTGACGTGGTCTACGACAGCGTCGGCGGCGACACGTTCGACGGGTCGCTGGGGTCGCTGGCCATGCTGGGCCACCTCGTGAACTTCGGCCAGTCGTCGGGACCGGTGCCGCCGTTCGCCGTCGCCCGCCTGTCGCCCAGGTCGGCGTCGCTCACCCGGCCGATGGTCTTCCACTACCTCGCCGATCCGGCCCTGCGCGCCGAGATGGCTGCATCCCTGTTCGCGGCCCTTGCAGACGGCACGGTGACCGCCGAGCCTGCCCGGACGTTCCCGCTCGCCGAAGCTGCCGCCGCGCACGCGGCGATGGAGTCACGCGCGGTCGCCGGCGCGATCGTTCTCGTGCCGGACGACATCGACCGGATGTAGGCCCGCGGGGAGGCGTCGTCCGCCGGGCGGGCCCGGCCGGCACGGCGTCACGCCGCTGGCCGCGCTCAGGGTGACCGCGGTGGCCCCCCGATTGGGGACTGAGCGTCGGCGCGGCCGATCGTCATGATTCCGCCGGGTTGCCACCGCGCGGGTCCCCGTGGGAGGTCGCGGGCGTTGCGGCACCCCGGCCACCGCGCGCGGAACGGCCGATGAGATGTTGGGCAGCGGGGGCGGTGTGGTGGGCTCGAGGCATGGCTGACGACCGGCTCGCGGATGCCGGCCTGCTCCGCGACGCGCTCGGCGCAGTCCGCGATTCGGTCGTCGTCCTGCGCGCCATCCGCGACGATGCGGGCCGCCTGGTGGACGAGGAGATCCTGTATGCCAACCAGGCGTGGCGCAGGGAGCTCGGCTGCCTCGACGCCGAACCGGTCGGGTGCCGCCTGACCGTCGCCTTCCCGATGCTTGCCGACCGGCTCACGCTCCACGAGCGGGTGATCGAGAGCGGGGTTGCCTACCGTGCCGAACGCCCCTTCAATGGCGGCGGCCGCTGGTTCGACGTGGAGTACGTGCCGTTCGGCGACGGGGTGATCGCCGTCTCCCGGGACGCGACGACGGCCCATACCGCCCTCGACGCGCTCGCCGCGCGCGAGGGAGAGCATGCCGAGGCGCAGCGGATCGCCCACGTCGGCAGCTGGACCTGGGAGCCGGCCGGTGATGTGGTGCGCTGGTCGGACGAGCTCTTTCGGATCTTCGGGATGGAGCCCCGGCCGGAGGCACCCTCGTTTGCGGAGCACAGCCTGCTCTACACGGCGGAGACCGGCGCCGGCCTCGAGGCAGCCGTGCAGCGGGCCCTCGAGGCCGGCGATCCATTCGAGGTGCCGCTCGAGATCGTGCGCCGCGACGGGGCCCGCCGTCACGTCATCGGCCGCGGGGAGGTGCTCCGCGACGGGACCGGTGCCATCGTCGGCCTGCGCGGCACGATGGCCGACGTCACCGACCTGCGTGCCGTGGAGCTCGCGCTGCGGGAACAGGAGACCCGCTACCGGGCGGTCGAGGACTCCGCGGTGGACGCCATCGTCTCGGTCCGTGACGACGGCACGATCGTCGCGTGGAACGCCGCCGCCGAGCGCCTGTTCGGCTACCCCGGGAGCGAGGCGATCGGCCAGCAGATCACGATCGTGATGGGGGCCGACGCCATCACGATCGTGA
>JBAXFC010000103.1:0-9507 GCA_037140135.1 Chloroflexota bacterium | reverse complement strand
ATCCATGTAGCCCTTGGCTTCGATACCGAGCGGCGTGTTGCCCTTGACGTGCGCGCGCAACATGTCGCCTGTCGCGATGTGCGGCACGGCGAGTCGCGCAGCGAGGCGCGGAGCCTGCGTGCCCTTGCCCGCTCCGGGCGGGCCGAAGATGAGATACGCGCCAGGCACGTTTACTTCAGGAAGCCGTCGTAGTGGCGCATCATGACCTGCGATTCCATCTGTCGCATGGTGTCGAGAGCGACGCCGACGATGATCAGGATTGATGTACCACCGAGCGCCTGGGCGACGGCCTGCGAGAAGCCACCGTACTTAATGAAGATCGTCGGTAGGACCGCGATCGAGCCGAGGAACAGCGAACCGGGCAACGTCAACCGCGTCATCACGCGATCGAGATACTGCGCAGTCGGTCGACCAGGCCGCACGCCGGGGATGAAGCCGCCGTACTTCTTAAGGTTCTCAGCCTGCTCAACCGGGTTGAACTGGACGGCCGTGTAGAAGAACGAGAACATCACGATCAGACCAAACTCGAGGATGATCGCAGCCCAACTTGACGGCTGGAACCAGTCCGCGAGGAAACCAAGACCAGGAACCAGCTGACCGATCGTTGGCGGCAGGAACAACACGGCCACCGCGAAGATCACGGGGATCACGCCGGCCATGTTGACGCGCAGCGGCATGTATGTCGAACCGCCTTGGGTCATGCGGCGGCCCACCATGCGCTTGGCGTACTGGATCGGGATGCGGCGCTGCCCCTCCTGGATGTAGATGATCACCGCGACGGCGGCGATCGCCAGGATGGCGAACAGCACGAGCTTGGCGAGATCCGGGTTGTCGATGAAGCTGGTGAGCGCACCCGGGGCCCGGGACACGATGCCCGCGAAGATGATGAAGCTGACGCCGTTGCCGATCCCCTTCTCGGTGATCAGCTCACCCAGCCACATGAGGGTGATCGAACCGGCGACGAGGGTGACGATCTGGACCCAGGTCTCCCAGCTGCCGAGGTCGAACGGGGTGCGGAGGACGCCGTTCGCGTTGAGCAGGGCCATGAACCCGTACGCCTGCAGGATCGCCATCGGTACCGACAGGTAGCGGGTGTACTGGTTGATCTTGGTGCGCCCGTACTCGCCCTCACGCTGCAGCGCCTGGAGTGACGGGATCACGCCCGTCATGAGCTGCATGATGATCGACGCGTTGATGTACGGGTTGACGCCCAGGGCCACGACCGAGAAGGTCGTCAGGCCGCCGCCCGAGAACAGGTCGAGCATGCCGAAGATCGGGCTCTGGTCGAGGAAGTTCGACAGCTGCGTCCGATCGACACCCGGAACCGGCACATGCGCCAGCAGCCGGAAGACCAGCAGGATGCCTGCGACGTACAGGATCCGGCGTCGGAGGTCCGGCGCACGGAAGGCGTTGAGAAGGGCCTCGAACACGGCCGACTAGCCGTTGTCGGCCGGATCGATGCCGAGGGCCACGGTCGGCTCGCTCGGGATCTCGATGACCTGGGCGGTGCCGCCGGCAGCCTCGATCTTCTCGCGGGCGCTCTTGGTGAACGCGTCCGCAAGAACGAACAGGTTGGCCGAGACCTCGCCGGCTCCGAGGATCTTGAGCGGGAGCCGGTCGCGCCGGACCAGGCCTGCTGCCTTGAGCGTGTCGGAGTTCACCGTGACCGGCGCACCCTTCTCGACCTGCAGCTTGCCGGCCTCGACCGCGGCGCTGATGGCGCCGACGTTCACGACCTCGTACTCGATGTCGTTGATGTTCCGGAAGCCGCGGAGCTTCGGGATCCGGATGTGGATCGGGGTCTGTCCACCCTCGAACCACGCCGGGATGGAGGCACCGGCGCGTGCGCGCTGGCCCTTCGTGCCGCGGCCCGCGGTCTTGCCCTTGCCGGCCGCGATGCCGCGACCGACCCGGGTCTTCTTGGTGGTCGAGCCCGCGGCGGGGCGGAGGTCGTGAATCTTCATCAGTTCTTCTCCGCGGTGGTCGCGTCCGCGCCCTCGGGGAGCTCCTCGACGGTTACGAGGAACCGCACCTGGCGGCACATCCCGCGAACCGCCGGGTTGTCCGGCAGGATCGACGAGCTGCCGATGCCGTGCAGGCCCAGCGCGCGGATCGTCGCCCGGTTGCGGGCGATGTGGCTGATCGTGCTCTTGATCTGGGTGACGCGGAGCCTAGCGGCCATCGCCCACCTCCCGGCCGGCGCCGATGGCCGCGGCCGCCTGGCCGGGGACCACGAGGCGGACCTGGACGCCGCGCTGGCGGGACACCTGCTCCGCGGTGCGGAGGCTGGTGAGCGCGTTGAGGGTCGCGCGGGTCACGTTCACCGGGTTGGTGGAGCCGTGGACCTTGGCGAGGATGTCACGCACCCCGGCGGCCTCGACGACGGCACGCACGGCGCCGCCGGCGATCACGCCGGTTCCCTTGGAGGCCGGCTTGAGCATGACGCGCGCCGCGCAATACTCCTGGCGGACCTCGTGCGGGATCGTCGTCCCGATCATCGGGATCTTGACGATGTGCTTCTTGGCGTCCTCGACACCCTTGCGGATGCTCTCAGGCACGTCGCCGGCCTTGCCCAGGCCGACGCCCACATGGCCGTTGCCGTCGCCCACGACGATGACCGCCGAGAAGCTGAACCGGCGGCCGCCCTTGTGGACCTTGGCGACGCGATTGATCTGGACGACGCGCTCCTCGAGCGCGAGCTTGTTGGGGTCGATGCGAGCCACAGGCGTCTCCTAGAAGTCGAGGCCGGCCTCGCGGGCCGCCTCGGCGAGCGAGCGGACTCGCCCGTGGTACTTGAAGCCCGCCCGATCGAACACCACCTTGTCCACACCGGCGGCCTTGGCGCGTTCGGCGACGAGCTTGCCGACCGCCTTGGCGGCGTCAATCTTCGTCCCGGTAGCGCCCTTGACGGACGTGTCGAGCGAGGAGGCCGCCGCCAGCGTCGTGCCGCTGACGTCATCGATGACCTGGGCGTAGATGTGGCTGAGGCTCCGGAACACGGCCAGGCGCGGGCGCTCGGTCGTGCCGGAGATCCGGAGGCGGAGCCGCTCGTGGCGCTTGATGCGCGAGGACGAACGGCTGGCAACGATCTTCTTCATGGGCTACTTCTTCCCGCCGATCTTGCCGGCCTTGCCAGCCTTGCGGCGGACCTTCTCACCGGCGTAGCGGACGCCCTTGCCCTTGTAGGGCTCGGGCTTGCGGGTCGCGCGGATCCTGGCGGCCATCTGGCCGACAAGCTCCTTGTCGATGCCGACGACGGCAAGCTTGAGCGGAGTCTCCAGCTCGAAGCTGATGCCCTCGGGCGGATCGATCTCGATCGGATGGCTGTACCCGAGCGCCAGCACGAGCTTGTCGCCCGCCTTCTGCGCGCGGTAGCCGACGCCGATGATCTCGAGGCCCTTGCGGTACCCGGTGGTCACGCCGACGACCATGTTGTTGACGAGGGTTCGCGTCAGACCGTGGAGCGACTTGTCCAGCTTGTTCTCCGTGGGGCGGACGACCGTGAGGACATCGCCCTCACGCTCGATCTCCATCCGCGGCGGCAGCTGGCGGGTGAGGGACCCCTTGGGGCCCTTCACGGTGATGACGCGTCCGTCAAGCGTGACGTCCACGCCTGCCGGAACGGTGATGGGAAGACGACCGATACGTGACATCCGCGCCTACCAGACGTAGGCGAGGATCTCGCCGCCGAGCTGGGCCGCCTTGGCCTGGCTCCCGGTCATGATCCCCTTAGAGGTGGAGACGATCACGACGCCGAGGCCGCCGAGCACGCGCGGAATGTCGGTCTTCTGCGCGTAGACGCGCAGACCCGGCTTGCTGATCCGCTTGAGGCCCGAGACGACCGGCACCTTGCCGTCGACATACTTGAGCTGCAGCCGCAGGTTGATGGCCGGTCCCTCGCGCTCCTCGCGGACGTCGGCGATGAAGCCTTCCTCCTTGAGGATCCGCGCGATCTCGCGCTTGGTGCGCGAGGCGGGAACGATAACCTCCAAGTGGCGGGCCCGGGACGCGTTGCGGACTCGCGTGAGCATGTCCGCGATCGGGTCGGAGACGTTCATCTTCTTACCAGCTCGACTTCGTGACGCCGGGCAGCTCGCCGACGAGCGCCCGCTCGCGGAAGCAGATGCGGCAGAGCGCGAAGCGGCGCATGTACGCCCGCGGACGTCCGCACACGTAGCAGCGGTGATACCCCTGGACGGGGTGCTTCGGCGTGCGAGCCGCCTTCACGATCATTGACTTCTTGGCCATCTGGACTCCTCCCCGCGCCCTAGCCGGCGAAGGGCATGCCGAGGAGCTCAAGAAGTTTCTTGCTCTCCTCGTCGGTCTTCGCCGTCGTCACGATGCTGATCTCCAGCCCGCGGAGACGGTCCACCTTGTCATAGTCGATCTCGGGAAAGGCGAGCTGCTCGCGGAGACCCAGCGAGTAGTTGCCACGCCCGTCGAAGGACTTGCCCGGAACGCCCCGGAAGTCGCGGATGCGCGGAAGCGCAATCCGGGTCAGGCGCTCGAGGAAGTCCCACATGCGCTCGCCGCGAAGGGTGACCTTCACGCCGATGGGGTTTCCGGTGCGGACTCGGAACTGGGCGATGGAGCGCTTGGCACGCGTGACGATCGGCTTCTGCCCAGTGATGAGCTGGACGTCGCCGACTGCCGCATCGACAGCCTTCGCGTTGCTGAGGGCCTCGCCCAGGCCGATGTTGACGACGATCTTCTCGAGGCGCGGCACCTGGTTCGGGTTGCTGTATCCGAACTGCTTGAGCAGCGCGGGCACCGCCTCCGAGGTGTACCGATCCTTCAGCTGGCCGCTCACGCCTTCACCTCCAGCGGCTCACCGCAGTGGCCGCAGACGCGCACGCGGGAACCGTTGTCCAGCGCCCGGTGGCCGACCCGGGTGGGCCGGTCGCAGTGGCCGCAGACGACCATCACCCGGCTGACCGGCATCGGCATCGCGTGGTCCAGGATGCCGCCGGGATCGACGGTGGGCATGGATCCGATGCCGCCGGTCGAGCGCTGGCGGGGCTTGGTGTGCTTGCGGGCGATATTCACGCCGTCCACGACCACATAGGCGCCACCCTTGAGGGAGACACGGCGGTAGCCGGAGCGGACGGGCGTCGTGGACGGATCGCGCCGGATCACCTGGGTGACCTTGCCGCGCTTGCCGGCATCCTTGCCGGAGAGCACGACGACCTGGTCACCCTTGCGGATCTCGGGCACCTTCGTCTGGTGCTGGATGGACCGGACGGTCATCACAGCACCTCCGGGGCGAGGGACACGATCTTCATGTAGTTGCGATCCCGCAGCTCGCGCGCCACGGGGCCGAAGATTCGGGTGCCGCGCGGGTTGCCCTGGTTGTTGATGAGGACGGCCGCGTTCTCGTCGAACCGGATGTACGACCCGTCGGGCCGGCCGACCTCCTTGCTCGTGCGGACGATGACAGCGCGCACGACGTCGCCCTTCTTGACCGGGGCATTCGGGATCGCGGTCTTGACGCTCGCCACGATCACGTCACCGATGCCGGCGACGGTCTTGCGCGAGCGACCCATGACCCGGATGCACTCGATCGTGCGGGCGCCGGTGTTGTCGGCGACGCGCAGCCGTGTGGAGGCCTGGATCACGCCTGGCCCTCCTCACCCTCGGCATGCCTGCCGGGGTGCGCAGCCGCGTGGATCGCCTCGGTGGTCTCGGCCTCCTCGGACGGGATCACCTCGCCGGCCCGCTCCTCGCCCGCACGGGAGAGGACGGACACCAGGCGCCAGCGCTTGGTGGCGGAGAGGGGGCGCGACTCCTCGATGAGGACCGTGTCGCCGATCTTCGCCTCGTTGCGCTCATCGTGGGCCGCGAACTTGGTCGAGGCCTTCATGACGCGCTTGTAGAGCCGGTGGCGCGTCAAGCGCTCGACGGACACGACAATCGTCTTGTCCATCTTGTCGCTGACGACGCGTCCGACCTTGGTCTTCCGCTGTCCCGTCACGGGGCTTGTTGCTCCTGAAGTAGGCATCCCGGTCCTCCTACTCGGCCGCACGCGGCGCGGTCGAGCGCTCGCGCTGCACGGTGAGGATCCGGGCGATGGTCCGTCGGGTCGCCGGGATCTGGCTGTAGTCCTTGAGCTGGCGGGTGGAGAGGGCGAACCGCGCCTGCCAGAGAGCCTGCTTGGCCTCCTTCAGCTGGTCGTCCAACTCCCTGTCCGAGAGCTTCCGGATCTCACCGATCTCCATCGGTGACCTCCTGCGGGGTCGTGATCTGCTGGTTCTCGCGGAAGACGACCTTGGTCGCAACCGGGAGCTTGTGGGACGCCAGGCGCATGGCCTCGACGGCCGCCTCGCGATCCACACCGGCCATCTCGAACATGATTCGGCCGGGGCGGACGACGGCGACCCAGTGGTCCGGGGCGCCCTTGCCGGAACCCATGCGGGTCTCGGCAGGCTTCTTGGTGGCGGGCTTGTCCGGGAAGATCCGGATCCAGACCTTGCCACCGCGCTTGATCGAGCGGGTCATCGCGCGGCGTGCAGCCTCGATCTGGCGGGCGGTGATCCACGCCGGCTCGAGGGTGGCCAGGCCGTAATCCCCAAAGGCGACGGTGGCGCCGCCCTTGGTCGGTCCGGACATCCGGCCGCGCATCACCTTGCGGTGCTTGACGCGTCGCGGCATCAGCATGGTGTCAGACCCCCTGCGCGGCGGATGCCGCTGCGCTGGCGGAAGCGGTCGCCTCGCGGCGCTTGCGCTCCACGGGGATCTCGCCCTTGTAGATCCAGACCTTGACGCCGATGCGTCCGTAGGTCGTGTGGGCGTGGACCTGGCCGTAGCTGATGTCGGCGCGCAGGGTGCCGAGCGGAATGCGACCTTCGCGGTCCCACTCGCGCCGCCCCATCTCCGAGCCGCCGAGGCGGCCGGCGAGGGCGATCTTGACGCCCTTGGCGCCTGCCTTCATCGAGCGCTGGATCGACTGCTTCATCGCCTTCTTGTAGGCGACTCGGCGGGTCAGCTGCTGCGCGATGTTGAGCGCGACGAGATACGCGTCGAGCTCCGGCTGGCGGATCTCCTTGATCTCCAGCTTGACCTTGCGCTTGGTCAGGTCGCCGATCTCCTTGCGGAGCACCTCGACGTTCTGACCGCCGCGCCCGATCACGATGCCCGGCTTGGCGGTGTGGATGGCGACCGTCACGTGGTTGATGCCACGTTCGATCTCCACGCCGCTCACACTGGCGTTCGCCAGCCGCCGGTCAAGCAGCTGCCGGATCGAGATGTCCTCCTTGAGGAGGGTGGTGTACTCCTTGTCGGCGTACCACTTGGCAGTCCACGTTCGGGTATAGCCCAGACGGTAGCCGAACGGATGGACCTTATGTCCCATGCCTAGGCCTCCCGGTCGGCGACGACGATCGTGATGTGCGTCATGGGCTTGTGGATCGGGAACGCCCGACCCTGTGCCCGGGGACGCCAGCGCTTGATCGTCGGGCCCTCGTTCGCGATCGCGTCCGCGACGTAGAGTTCGTCGGCGGAGCGATTCATGTTGTTCTCGGCGTTCGCCGTGGCGCTCTTGAGCACCCTGGCGACGTCGCGGGCGGCTGCCTACGGCATGAACCGAAGAGCGGCCGCAGCCTCCTCGACCGGCTTGCCCTTGATCGCCTCGGTGATGAGGCGGGCCTTCCGGGTGGAGCCGCGGAGATACTTGGCGGTGGCGGAAACGCGCATCTGCTCGCCCCTTACCGCAGTCCGCCGGACCGGTCAGCGGTCTTGCCGTGCCCGCGATACGTGCGGGTGGGGGCAAACTCGCCGAGGCGGTGGCCGACCATGTTCTCGGTGACATACACCGGCACGTGCTTCTTGCCGTTGTAGACGGCAATCGTGTGACCGATGAAGTCCGGGAAGATGACGGAGGCGCGCGACCAGGTCTTGAGGACCTTTCGCTCGCTCCGCTTGTTCATGTCCTGAACCCTGGCGAGAAGCCTGGGCTGGACGAACGGTCCCTTCTTGACCGAACGTGACATTCCTGACTCCTCTCCTTACGACTTGCGGTGACGGCTGCGGACGATGAGCCGGTTCTGCGTCTTGCCACGCCGAGTCCGATAGCCCATCGCCGGCTTGCCCCAAGGCGTCTTCGGAGGCATGCCCGTCGGGCTCTTGCCTTCGCCGCCGCCGTGGGGATGGTCCCGCGGAGTCATCGCAACGCCACGGACCTCCGGTCGCAAGCCCATGTGACGGGCACGACCGGCCTTGCCGAGGCTCTGGTTCTCGTGATCGAGGTTGCTCACCTGGCCGATGGTCGCGATGCAGCGAAGCGGCACGCGACGCATCTCGCCCGACGGCATGCGCAGGGTGGCGTAATCGCCTTCCTTCGCAAGCAGCTGGGCTGACGTGCCGGCGGAGCGGACCATCTGGCCACCCTTGCCGGGCACGAGCTCGACGTTGTGGACGGTGGTGCCGAGCGGGATGTTGGCGAGCGGGAGGGCATTGCCCAGGCGCGCCTCGGCATCCGGACCGGACACGATGATGTCGCCCACCTTGAGGCCGTGCGGGAGCAGCATGTAGCGCTTCTCGCCGTCGCGGTAGTGGAGCAGGCCGATCCGCGCAGACCGGTTCGGGTCGTATTCGATCGTGGCCAGCTTGGCCGGCACGCCGAACTTGTCCCGCTTGAAGTCGATGCGGCGGTAATGGGTCTTCTCGCCGCCGCCGCGATGGCGGACGGTGAGACGGCCCTGGTTGTTCCGGCCCGAGCCGCGCTTCATCGGCTCGAGGAGCGGCTTGTGGGGCTCGTCGGTGGTGATCTCCTCGAACGTCGAGCGGGTCATCCACCGACGGCCGGGAGAAGTGGCCTTATAGCTGCGGAGCGGCATCCCTACACTCCCTCGAAGAACTCGATCTTCTGGCCGGGAGCCAGGGTGACGATCGCCTTCCGCCATGCGGAGGTGTGACCGCTAACCCGTCCGCGCTTCGTGCCGCGGGTCTTCTCCTTGGCCTTCGAGGTCAGCACGTTGACGGCGACGACGGTCACCTTCTCCTTGCTGTAGAGCTCCTCGACGGCAGCCTTGATCTGGATCTTGTTGGCCTTGTCATGCACCGCGAAGGTGTACTTCCCTCGACCGGCCTCGTCGATGGACTTCTCCGAGATGACCGGGCGGAGGATGATGTCGGCGGCGATCAGTGCGCTCACGCGTACACCTCCTCCATGCGGGCAAGTGCCGGCTGCTCGATGAGGACCGCGTCCGCGTTGAGCAGGTCGACGACGTTGAGCGAGTCCGCGAGGATGACGATCACCGACGGCAGGTTGGCCGCCGAACGGAGGAGCAGCTCGTCCTTGGCCGGAGCCACGACGAGGACGCGCTTCCCGTGGCCGTCACCGGCCCCGAGGGCCGCCAGCACGCCGGCGAAGATCTTCGTCCGGGGCTCGGCATCCATCCCGAAGTGGTCAACGACGCGGATCGCGTCGTCGCCGAACTTCGCGGTGAGGGCCGAGAGCAGCGCGATGCGCCGCATCTTCTTGGGGAGCCGCTGGACGTAGGAGCGCGGGTG
>JBAXFC010000102.1:0-9619 GCA_037140135.1 Chloroflexota bacterium | reverse complement strand
GACGTATCCGGTCGCGCCCGCGGCGATGGCGGCGAAGACGTCCTCATCCTCCGGCGAGCTCGTGAGGAAGACGACCCGCGTGCCCGGAAGCTCCGCACGGATGGCACTGCAGGCATCGATCCCCGACCCATCAGGAAGGCTGAGATCCATCAGCACGAGATCCGGCTCGAACCTGCGCGCCTCAACAAGCGCTTCGGCCACGGTGCCCGCCTGCGCGACCACCTGGAACTGGGGGCGCCGGGCGAGCAGTTCGACCAGCCCCTGGCGGACGATGTCATGGTCGTCGACCACGAGCACCCGGAGCGGTCGGGGATCGGGTGCACCTTCGCTGGCAGGGCTCGGGCTGAGGGGCACGGGGACGCCTTCCGCTGCCGCCCGATGCAGTCCCGAGAACCGGGGCATCGGCACCGGGGTCCGACAGAGTCCAAGGATGCGCCCTCGGGCACCGAAGCACAACGGACGGCCGCGATGTCGATCCCAGCCACCGGGCAGGGTAGGCTCTGCGCGTTCGCCGGCAGGCGGCCGGGCACGCCGGCGCCGTGGTCCGCTCAGGTTCCGGGAGGTGCTGGATGAAGGTCGGATACGTCGTGCTCTACGTGAACGATGCGGAGGCGTGCCGCAGGTTCTGGGTCGAGCAGGTCGGCATGATGGAGAAGCGACGCCAGGAGGCAGGCGGGTTCACGATCGCCCAGGTCGGGTTCGCCGACCAGTCGTTCGCCTTCGAGCTCGTGCCGCTGGCGCTGATGGCGGACAACCCCGACGGCCTCGACCTGGCAACCCCATCGATCGCCTTCAACGTCGATGATCTCGACGCCGCGCGCGCCGAGCTCGTCGGACGCGGGGTGCAGGCGACCGAGGTGGGCGAGCACCACGGGACGCGGAGCTTCGCGTTCCCGGACCCGGAGGGACGCTGGTTCGCGGTGACCCGCTGATGGGCACCGCGACCGCGACCGTCCAGCGGGTTTCCGTCATGCCCTTCGCCACGGTGTACCCGTTGTATCGCGCGAAACTCGAGCGGAAGGGCCGCACCCGGGACGAGCTTGATTCGGTGATCCACTGGCTGACCGGCTACGACCAGGCGGAGCTGGAGCAGCACGTCGCAGCGGGCACGACCTTCGCGGACTTCTTCGCCGGTGCGCACCTCAACGCCAACGCCGGGCTGATCACCGGCGTCATCTGCGGGGTGCGCGTGGAGACGATCGAGGATCCCCTCATGCAGCAGGTCCGGTACCTCGACAAGCTGGTTGACGAGCTCGCGAAGGGACGGCCGCTCGCGAAGGTGTTGCGCGCCTGAGCGCGGCGGCGCGGGCGCCGGCCGACTACGGCAGCGTGACCTGCACCTGGCCTGCCCTGGAGATCACGAGCGTGAACGATCCGGTCGCCGTGCCGTGGCTGCCTTCGGCGTCCTTCACCGCGGTGGTGTAGTCGATGGTCGCCTTGACCAGGGCGCCGGACGCCTGGTCCACCCACACCGTCCCGTCCGTCTTCGTGATGGGCAGGCCGAAGGAGGAGAACATCCCCGTCGGATCGTCGGCGATCCCGCCCGTGATCCGGTAGACCTCGGCCGGCCGGCCGTCCACCTGCTCGATCCCCGCCGCCTCGGTCCGCAGCGAGCCGATACCGATCGCCACCACGAGGTCAAGCGGCCACGAGACCCACGAGAGGTAGGCCATCCCGTCGTCGCTGACGAGCTTGCCGCTCTTGAGGATCCAGTCCTTGTCGGCGACGCGGTAGCCCTCGGTGACCGAGACCTTCTGCGAGCCGCGCTTCTCCGTGACCACGTAGTGCACGTCCGCGCCGGCGACATCGCCGGTGACATCCATGACGTCCTTGGCAACCTTTCCTGCATTCCAGAAGGGCGTGGTGCCGTGGTAGACGGATCGGTAGGACCCCAGCGCGGACGGGACCTGGCTGGAGCCCATGAGCAGCGTGACCGAGCGGCTCACCCGGACGGTCCCACCTTGCGCAGCCGTGGTGGGCTGCGGCACCGGGCTCGGGTTGGGGGCACCCGGCGCCGGCGCCTCGGTGATCCGGACCCTGACCGGGACCCCGATCACGGCCGCGACGACGAAGGTGCGGCCGTCCCGGGTCCAGCGCAGAGAGGTGCCCACGGCCCCCGACCACGGATCGCCGTCGGGCGCGAAGCCGGCGCCCGGCATCGCCTGCTGGTAGAACGCGGCCACGGCGGCGACGTCCCGCCGCGTCTCGTAGGTGATGGTTCCCGGCACGCGCACGATGCCGGCCGCGTCGGGCATCAGTGGGACGTCGGGCAGGGGGGCGGGACAGCCGGCGGGCCGCGCGACCACCGCGTCCGCCGCAAGCGGCTCCAGCCGGTACGTCCAGCGGTACGTGCCCTCCGTGTCCGCGTCGAAGACGTCGTGCCCGCCGGCGATCGAGAGGTCGTAGGCGAGGATCAGGCCGCCCGACCTCGCGATCGTGGCGCCACCGGAGATCGTGGACTCGCCCCGGGTCGCCACCGACTGGTCCGTGAAGGTCCAGGCGGAGGCCTCGATTCCTGCGACCGCCGGTGCATCGCCCGCGGTCGCCATCGCGTGGACCCTGGGCAGCAGCGACGCGGGCTCCACGAGTGCCGTGGTCCCACCGGCAGCCGGCATGGTCGCGACGCACGGGCTGCCGGACGACACCACCCGGTACGTGGTGGTTGCGTCATAGGCCTCGGCGTCCGGAAGAGGAGCCGGGCCGTTGCCGAGCCCGGTCTGGCGGTACTCGAGCATGCGCGCGCCCGTCGCCCGGTCCGCCGTCAGCACGTAGGTCTGCTCCCACTCGACGCTCTGGCCACCCTGCGTCCCCGTGAACGAGAGCGCCAGCGTTGCCCGGTAGGCGCCCAGCGCATCCAGTCCGGCCGAAGGAGAGGCGATCGCGTCCGGGCTGCCGGACCCGTCCGGGACAACCGGAGCCCCGGACCCTGCAGGAGCCGGTGAACCCGCCGGCGCACTCGCGGGCACACCGGGAACGACGCCGCTGGGACCGGGAGTGGGGCCGCCCGGAGCGGGAGTGGCGCCGCAGGCGGCAGACAGCACTGCCAGGGCGGCCAGCGCCAGCGGCAGGGCGGACGACGGCCGACGCCGGGTCACGGCGTGCCCTCCCGCACTTCGGTCAGCTGGATGGTCAGGTCCCACTCGGTCTTGTCCGGCGTGTAGAAGAAGCTTGGCGGCCCGTTGCGCACCTGGACGTAGCCGCCGCCGAGCGCGAACTGGAGGCTGCTGGCCTGGTTGACGGCGAAGACGTTGCCGTCCGTCACGAGCCAGGGGGTGGGCGGCTTGTAGTTGACCTGGTACTGGTTCGTGTAATCGGTCAGCTTGATGAAGACCATCTTGGGGAAGGTGGCCGAGACGCTCTTCACCTTGAGGAAGAGTTCCCCGAACTCGATGGTGCCCTCCCACTCGATGTCGTAGGAGCCACTGACCGTGGGCTCCAGGGAGACGTGGAGGGGCGCCTTGATCTGGTCCTTGGCGTATGCGGCGTAGGTTCCGGAGCCCTCGATCTTGAGCGTCTCGGCGCCCTGCGGCGCGTCCGGGTTGGCAGGCTTCACGGTCCCCACCCAGTGCAGCTCGGCGCCCACCACCATGGACACCTCGCTCATGATCGCGTACTCCTCCCGGTAGTCCACCGTGAGGTCCCAGCGGCACGGCTCCACGCGGATCCGGAACTCCTCGGCGGCCCCCTGCTCGTACCCCTCCTTGTCCGCACGCACCGTGAAGTTGATCTCGTCGGTTCGGTCGGCGGGCCAGGTGATGGTCGTGAGCCCGGCGCTGTCGGTCCAGCCGCGCTTGGAGGTGCCCTTGTCGTCGGTCAGCTCGATGGCCGCGCCGAAGATCGGGATGGGAGGCAGTTCCAGGTTGTCCTGCGCCGCGCGAAACGTCATCGGCATCGGGGCGCCCTTGCAGGCCAGCTGGCCCCGTGGAAGCCGGACGATCTCCACGCCGACGATCTGGTCCTCGGTCACCCGGATGCCGTCGGGCTGGGGCGGACTGCCAGTGCGCCCTTGGGGCGTCGTGCTTCCGGCGGCCCCGCTCGCTGCGCAGGCGAGCACCAGCGCAATCGCCAGCAGGACTCGCGCCAGCGTCTTCACGAACCCCTCCATGCCCCCGTCACCCGGCGCACCAGCCGCGCGCTCGAGCCTGTCCGATCGAGTTCAGCGCGGAGCACCGTCCCAGGGCAAGAGCCGAGTGGCCTCCGGGCGGCGGTTCAGGCTCCGCGGACGGGGCGTCCGCGCCGGGGCCTGGGCTCCGGTCACTCGAGCAGGTAGCGGTCCACGACGTTCTCGAGCGGCTCGCCGGCCGCGAACCGCCGGACCTGGGCGCCCGCGAGCTCGAAGACGGCGCGCGTCGAACGCGGTGAGTCGCCCGCGATGTGCGGGCTGACCAGGGCGTTGGGGAGCGACCAGAGCGGGTGGCCGTCCGGCAGCGGCTCGGGATCGGTCACGTCGAGGGCTGCGCTGAGGCGGCCACTCGCGAGCTCGGCCACGAGGGCCGCCGTGTCCACCGTGCGGCCACGACCCGCGTTGACGAGGAGCGCGCCATCCGGGAGCAGCGCGAGGCGGCGCGCGTCGAAGCAGCCCGTCGTCCGGGGCGTCAGCGGCAACAGGTTCACGATGATCGACGCCGCGGGCAGGACGGCATCGAGGTCGTCCATGCCCAGGACCCCGTCGCGCGGCGATCGCGCAACGCCCGTGATGTCCACACCGAACGGGCGGAGCCGGTCTGCCACGGCCGCCCCGATCGACCCGAACCCGACGATCACGACACGCTTGCCGGCCAGCTCGTCCACCTCGAGGCCGGCCCACGACCCCTGCGCCTGCGCATCGCGTGCCCGGACGATGCCACGCCGCATGGCGAGGATCGCACCGATCACCCACTCCGCCATGGGCACGTCATAGGCGCCGCGCGCATTGCAGACGGTGACCGACGGAGGGACCCGGCCGACGAGGTGGTCGATGCCGGCGGTCAGGGTCTGGACGACCCGCAGGCGTCCCGGGCTGCGGAGCCCGTCGAACAGCGGGTCCAGCATCCGCCCCATCGGGATGACGAGGTCGGCGTCCGCGAAGTCGGGCATGAGCCCGTCCTCGGGGGAGACCGGCACGAGATCGACGTTCGCCGGGGTGTCGCCCATGAACCGTCGCTCCGCGACGTCCGGCACGTACACGACCAGGCGGCGGTCAGCAGCTCGCGGAGTGGCGTCCATGGTCCTGAGTCTAGGGGAACGAACTGCAACCCCCAACCCGGGGCTGCCGCAGATGTGCCCACCACTTGCGGATTCTAGAAACAACTTCTAATCTCCGCGCATGGCCACCACGACTGCCAGGCGGGGCGAACGGCGCGACTCGGTGATGCGCTGCGCGCGTGAGGCGATCGCGAGTGACGGGATCGGCAACGTGCGCCTGGAGGACATCGCGCATCGGGCCGGCATGAGCGTCGGCCACGTCATGTACTACTTCGGGACGCGCGACCGGCTGCTGCTCGAGACCCTCGCCTGGAGCGAGACCAGGGAGCTCGCCCTCCTCGAGGAGGAGCTGGCTCGAGAGCCCTCCCGGGTCCGTCGTGCCGAGCGGTTCGTGGAGCGCTACCTCCCGCAGCAGCCGCGCGACGCGCGCTGGGGGATGTGGTTCGAGCTCGTCACGACGGCGGGGGCGCCTGTCCTCGAGGCAGACGAGCTCCGGGCTGCGTCCGCGGCCTGGAGGACCCTGTTCACCACCATCGTGGCGGAGGGTGTCGCCGCCGGGTCCTTCGCCACCGACCCGGACGAGCTCGCCGAATGGTTCATGCCCTATCTCGACGGGCTCGCCCTCGAGATCGTCATCGCCGGGCAGGACGGGCGGATAGCGACCATCACCGCAAGGGCGGTGCGCCGCCTGCACAAGGAGCTCGCTGGAGCATCACCCATCGACAAGAGGGGCCTCGAGTGACCGCGAACCAGTACGACGCGATCGTCATCGGCGGGGGGCACAACGGCCTCGTCGCCGCCGCCTACATGGCCAAGTACGGCGGCCGGGTCGTCGTGCTGGAGGCCCGCCACAAGATCGGTGGCGCGGCCGACACGATGTCGCCCTGGCCCGAGGCGCCCGACTTGCGGGTCACGACGCTGTCCTACGTGATGGGCATGATGCCGCCGGAGATCATCGCGGACCTGCGCCTCGCGGAGCACGGCTTCCGGATCTTCCCCCAGCCCCTGACGTACCACCCAGTGCTCGACGGTCGTTCGATGATCCACGACGGCGGCCCGAGGGAGCTCGAGACGGTCGCGCGGTTCTCAAGGTCGGACGCCGAGACGCTGCCGGCGTACTACGAGTGGATGGGGCGGATCGCCGACGTGATGCGCCCGATGCTGATGGAGGCGCCTCCGCGGCTCGGCTCATCCGTGCCGGGCGACCTGATCGACCAGCTGCGCTTCGTTCTTCGACGGCGCAAGCAGATGAACGTCCGCATGGTGGCCGACATCACCAAGCTGTTCACGATGAGCGTTGCGGACCTGCTCCGGGAGTGGTTCGAGTCGAGCGAGCTGATCGGGGCGTTCGCGATGGCGGGCGTCGGTGCCGCGTGGGGAGGACCCGAGACCCCCGGAACCGCCTACGGCTTGCTGCACCTGGCCCTCGAGGCGCTGGGTGAGGGTGAGCAGACCGCCGTCTGGGGCTACCCGGAAGGCGGGATGGGGGCGGTCGCGGATGCCCTCCGGCGCTCGGCCGAATCGTTCGGCGCCGAGGTCCGCGTCAACGCACCGGTGGAGCGGGTCCTGATCCGCGACGGGCGCACGTACGGGGTCGTGCTCGCCGGCGGCGAGGAGGTGCACGCGCCGGTGGTCGTCACGACCTGTCATCCGAAGATCACCTTCGAGCGGCAGATCGACGCGCGCGACCTGCCGGCCGACTTCGTGAAGGACATCAGGAACTGGAAGAGCCGCTCGGGCATGGTGAAGGTCAACGCGGCGATCGACCGGCTGCCCGAGTTCACGGCTGATCCCGGCAAGGACCCCGAGATCCTCGGCGGCGGGATCTACATCCTCGAGGGGGTTGAGGACCTCGAGAAGGGCTTCGCGGATGCCGTCGGTGGCCGTGCCTCGGCAGGGCCATGGGCCGACATGGCGATCCCGACGGTGTTCGATCGGACGCTGGCGCCCGAGGGCACGCACATCGTGTCCCTCGCCTCGCAGTGGGTGCCCGCAAGCTGGGCGGACGAGGACCACCGCCCCGAGCTCGAGGCCTACGCGGACCGCGTCATCGACCGGGTCGAGGCCGTTGCGCCCGGCTTTCGGGACTCCATCCTCCATCGGCAGGTCGTCGGACCGCGCGAGATGCAGGAGGAGTGGAACCTGGTCGGCGGCAGCGTGTTCCACGGCGAGATCACGTTCAACCAGCTCTTCCACATGCGCCCGGCCCCCGGCTACGCCGACTACCGCACCCCGATCAAGGGGCTGTACCAGGGGTCCTCGGCGACGCACGCGGGCGGCGGCGTCAACGGCCTCCCCGGCCATCACGTTGTGAAGGCGATCCGGCAGGACAAGGCGTTGGGACGAGGCCGCGCACGCTGACGGCGGAGCGGACCGGGCGGCGAGCCGCCGCTCAGGCGCCGCCCCGGCGGAAGCGGTCGAGATCGCGCCGCTGGCGCTTGCTCGGCCGGCCTGCCCCGCGTTCAGGCGTGATCGCAGGACCGGGCTGCGGCACGACGGGCGGGCTGTGGTCCACGTAGCAGGTCTCGGCGATGGCGGCTCCGACCCGCGACTCGATGGGGCGCACGACCTCCACGACGCGCTGGCGGTCGGCGATGAACGCCTCCACCCGGTCGCCCGCGCGCACCTTCGTGGACGGCTTGGCGGACAGGCCCTTGACCTTGACGTGACCCGCCTCGCACAGCTGGGTGGCGAGCGGGCGGGTCTTCACCAGGCGCACCGCGCACAGCCAGCGATCGATGCGCGTCTCGTCGGTGGCGGAGGAATCGGTCACGCGTCCTAGGATGGCACGGTCCGAGGCACCGGCGCCTCGGTCTACTCGATGTTCTTCACGTTGCGCACGACAAGGCCACCGGTGATCGCGACGATCCCCAGCAGCACGTAGGTCACGCGGTACCCGCCCAGGGAGAAGATGGCGCTCGCGGCGACGATGGCCGGCACCAGGAGCGGCCCGATCGCGCGGGGCAGCTGCTCGGCGATCGCGATGATCGACATGTACTTGCCGATCTCCGCCCGCTGGCCCGGCAGAACGGCCATGACCAGCGCGCCGTCGATGGGCAGGAACGCCCCCGTGGCGAAGGCGATGGCGCCCAGCGCGACCATGAACACCGGGATCGAGGTCGAGGCCGCGGCGATCAGCCCGCCGCCGGCGAAGATCACGCTGGTGATGATCACCAGCTTCGGGAGGCGGGCAAGCTTGTCCGAGAGGAAGCCGCCGAGCAGCGTGCCGGTCACGGTCCCCGCGAGGTTGACGATGACGGAGAGCGTGATCAGCCCGGGCAGCTGCGCGTCCGTCACGCCCAGCTCATCGGTCATGAAGTAGATCGAGAAGCCGCCGAAGGTGTAGGCGAGCGTCATGACGAAGCGGCTCAGCCACACCCACGAGAAGTTCGGCGCAGACTTCGGGCTGTAGCGGAAGCCGGCCAGGAGCGATCCGATCGCCGGGCGGCCGTGCTCCGCGTACTTCTCGAGGACACGGTCGGGGAGCAGCACGACCGCGCTGGCCGTCGTCACCAGCATGAGCAGGCCGCCCGTGCCGAAGAGCGCGAGCTGGTGGTCGAGCAGCCGCGCGCCGATGAAGGCTGCGGCGACGCCCGAGAGCACGACGATTAGGCTCTGGAACCCGAGGACGCGGCCCCGCCGCGTGGCCGAGACATGGTCGGGGACCAGGGCGGCATACGAGCCGACGAACATCCCCTGGCCGATGGACATGATCACGACGCCGAGCATCAGGAGACCCGTGCTGGTCGCCAGCCCCTGTACGACGAGGCCCGTGAACACGAAGAGCGTCCCGCCGACCAGGCCGGGCCTGCGCATACCGAACCGACCGGTCGTCTGGTCGCTGAGTGCCCCGAAGATGGGCGTGCAGATCAGCACGGCAACTGCCGCCAGGCCGAGCGCGAGCCCCAGCGACCCAGCCTTGTTCACCGGGTCGAGCCGCTCGATGAAGACCGGCAGTCCCACCAGCGGCACCATGAGCGTTGCGAACCCGAAGCCGATGGTGGCGACGAGGATGGCCGCCACCGCCCTGCCGCTGGCCTTCCGCTCCGGTTCCGGGGGCGCAGTTGCAAGGAGCACCGCGGGAGGAACGTCAGCCATCGATCCGGTCATGAGGTCCTCTGCGGGGTCCGGCTCGTCCACCCGTCACCACGTCCGCGTTGACGCACCGGGTCGCACTGGCCACGATGAGGCTAGGCCCTGCGTTCGCCGCTGGTCAGGGCTGTCCGGCGGGTGGGGCGAGGCCCCGGACCGACAACGGTCGGCTCATCGTCCTACCTGGAAGCCCGCCGGAAGCCTCGGTCGGCGACGGCGATGCCACCGCTCTGGGCGGGCACGCAACCGGTGAGCGCCCTGGCCACTGGCGCAACGGCTCGCCGCATCCCGCGTCGTACCTCATGATGGCGTTCGGCTGGAGGTTGACGTGGATCACATGCAC
>JBAXFC010000101.1:0-9620 GCA_037140135.1 Chloroflexota bacterium | reverse complement strand
CCGCGGCGCCGGGCTTGATCACCGTGACAGCGGCCGGGTCGAAGCCATCGCGCAGGATGTTGCGCAGGATCACCCGGCCGGAGTTCATCCCCGACGAGACGCCCACGATCCCGATGGTCGCGGGCCGCAGGAGCCGGTCCACCTGGTGCAGCGGCCGGGGCGCGCGGGCCGGTCGAGGGCCGTCGCCGAGGTTGACGAGGATGTCCAGGGCGACGAGGCCGTCGGGCGTGACGGCGGCGGGGTTGATCTCGAGCTCGCTGATCTCGCCGGGGACCAGGGACGCCAGCGCGAGGAGCCGCTCCACGGCGTCCACGACGCGCTCGATGGGGATCCGCGGCGCCTGGCCCCGCAGGCGGCCCGTGGCAAGCCGCACGGCGGTCGCCGCGGCGATCGCGCCCGCGATCCCGTCCCGGGGCGTGAGCGATGGCGACACGATCGCGATCTCGCGGCCCGGCCGCAGGTCCGCGGCGAGCGCCTCGGTGAGGATGCCGCCCGCGCCGATCGCCACCACGGGCCCGAAGTCGTCCGTCCAGCGCAGCGAGAGGAGCAGCTCGCCGGCCGGTCCCTGGTCGTGCGGGACGAAGGCGGCGATGGAGTAGCCCTCCGCGACGCCGCCGGTGGCCACGGCCATCCGGTCGATTGCGGCGGCGACGGCCGCAGGCTCGCGGGAGACGACGGCGACGCCGCCGACGTCGGTCTTGTGGGCGATGGACGCCGCCACCACCTTGACCACGACCCGCTCTCCGGGGAGGCCTGCGAGCAGCGTCGCCGTCACCTCGGACGCGCGGCGGACGAGGCGGGACGCCGGGACGGCGAGGCCGGCCGCTTCGAGGACGGCGAGCCCTTCGGGCTCGAGGAGCGAGGAGCGGCCGGCGGCCCGGGCGGCGGCGACGACGGCGCGGATGCGCTCGAGATCCACGATGGGGGGCGCGGGCAGTTCGGACACCCCGGCAGGGTGACGGGTGTGACGTCCATCGCGCAAGGGACGATCGGCTCGGACCGGGCGGGCTGCCACGGGACCGGGCTAGACGATGGGCACCACGAAGGCCACGACCACCACGGAGATCGAGCAGACGGCCTCGAGCGCGCCCACGTGGACCGGCTTGAGGGGCTTCGACCCGCGTTCCATCCGGCGCTGCACCGATGGCAGGAGGATCGCGCGGGCCGCGAGACCGGCGGCGGTGATCGCGTAGGGGAGCGGCAGCAGCGCGGCGGCCAGGAGCATCAGGCCGACGTGGAACCCCGCGGAGAGGGTCGCGAAGCCCTGGTTGCCGCGCTCCCGGAGCACCGATCGCACGACCAGCACGGTCCCCAGCTGGTAGCCCGCAGCAACGAGCGTGTACGCGAGGACGCGCCCGGGATCCCATGCGCCCGACACCCAGGCCGTGACCGGCACGAGCACCAGGGCCTGGGCCACCTGGAGGAGGCTGTTCGCCAGGTCCCGGCGTGTTCCCGGCTGGGCGCTGCGGAAGACGAGCGCGCCGGTGGGCAGCACCACGAGCGCAGCCAGCATCACGGGCGGGAAGACGGCGGCGAGGAGGAGCGCGAGGGCGGCGGCCACCGTCGCGTAGACGGTGATGGGCGCCCGGTAGGCGGCCGGGCGCCGGTTGCGGGACCAGACCTGGAGCGTGGCCGAGGCGAGGTAGCCCGCGAGCGCGAGGCCGGCGACGGCGAGCTGCCAGGGATTGGGCGTGCTGGCTGCGACGCCCAGCAGGACCGGCAGCAGGAGCATCGCCCACGCGCCGTGCTGGCGGGGTATCCAAACCCTGTGGGCCGGGAGCGGTCGGGACGCTGTACGCGGGACGGCGGTCACGTCGCTACCGTAGCGCACCCCGCGACCGTGCGCCCCAGGGCGGATCTCGACGCACCCGTCGCACCCGGGCGGCCGAAGCCGGCGTGACCGCCTCGAGCGGAGGCCGGCGGCTTGAGCGCGCTCCATGCCAGCTCGGCGAGAACCTGCGGCGCGAACGGCTTGGCGAGCACCCCGACGACGCCGAGGAGGATCCGCGCCCGGCCCAGCGCCTCGTCGGAGCTGCTCATCACGATCACCGGCAGCCACGGCGCCAGGGTGCCGAGGTCGGCGGCGAGCGCCAGGCCGTCGAGCGCGCCGGGCATCTCCACGTCGGTCAGGACGAGATCCACGTCAGCCGGACCCGCGGTCAGCCGGACCAGGGCGTCGCGGGCGTCCGCGACCGCCGTCACGCGCAGGCCTGCGAGCTCGAGAACGCGCGTGGCGAGGGTGCGGACGAGGTCATCGTCGTCCACCACGAGCGCGTGGGCGGGGCGGTCGGCGCGGATTGCTGTGTCCATGACGGCCACGATCGACCCCGCTGGTTGCGGCGCCCTTCCAGCGCGGTGACAGGTTGGTCACCGGCCCGGCACGGTCGCGGCGTCAGCCGCAGGGGTCGATGGCGGTGCTGATGTCCCAGGTGGCGCCGGCACCCGCCTCCAGATCCGCCCATGTCGGGCGGCTTGCTGCCGGGTCCGCGCCGGTGCCGATGACCACGCGCTCCACCACGTCGATCGGGGTCTGCAGCACGATCCGCATCGTGAGGCGGGTCGCTCCGGGGTCAAGGCGCGGGCCGCCGATGATGAGGATCCGGTCGTTGTGGCGCGCCACCGGCCGGCCGGACCAGCTCGCTGCGACGAGGATGGGCTTGCCCGGGAACATCCGGCCGGTCTGGACGCCGATCCAGACGTACCCGCTGCGGGCCGCGACCGTGTTGGTGACGTCGAGTGCGAGGTCGAGGACCGCTCCCGCCGTCTGCGCGCCCTGCGCGTCCTCGAGGTCCACCCGGAAGCAGGCCGCGGACGTGTAGGTGAGCGGACCGTAGCGCAGGGTGCCGGGCGTGGGTCCGGTGGTGGCCGTGCGCGTGACGGAGGCCGGCGGCGTCGGCGGTGCGGAGGGTGCGGGTGTCAGGGGCGGCTGCCCGGTCAGGGCCGGGGTGGCGCCCGGAGCGCTGCTGCTGTCACTGCCGCCGCCGATCGTCGCGCCGTTCGTGGCGAGGGCGAACGGGGTGGTGGCCGGTCGGGCGGTGCCCGAGCCTGGACTGTCGAGCAGGCTGCCGAGACCGTAGATGCCGACGGTCGAGAGGCCCACGATGACCACGGAGATCGCGGCCACGAGCATGGAGTACCTGGCGGTTGACGGTCGCGGGACCGTCGCGTCGGTGCCCTTGAGCTGGGCCGGGAAGACGAGGCCCGGCGCGGAGGCTGCCGCCGCCTCCGGGGGAGCCGAGGGCAACTGGGGAGGTGGGGGAGCGGGCTCCGGCTCCGGCTCCGGCTCCGGCTCCTGCACCGGCCCGGCCTCGGGATCAGACGCGGGCCCGGACCCTGGTGACGGGGATGCGACGAGATGGCCGCCCGCATGCCCGAGCGGGAGCTGGCAGCGCTCGGCGGCCGGACCCGTCGCCTGGCAGAGCGCCGCCGGCCAGGGATCGTCGGGTCGTGTCATCGGTGCTCCGCTTCGCCGGTGTCGTCGGTCGGAAGCCTACGCCGTCGGGGCGACCGCCGTCGCCTGCCATGCCCGCGCGGACCGCCTGTGACAGGCAGGTGGCACAAGACGGTGCCATCCTCGGTCATGCACGATCCCCGCAAGGGGGCGCACCTATCGAGAGCGGGCGAGAGAACCGGCTTCGTGACCCCGCAGCAACCGGTCGGCGATGTTCCGGCACGGTGCTCCTGCCGGTGGCGATGGGCGAGATGGAGGGACGACGTGGCACCCAGGAAGAAGCGGGACTTCGCCGGCGAGGACCTCGGCCTGCAGGTGGTCGAGCGAGCGTTCGAGGCCATGCAGGTGGACGAGCCGTGGGCCGTCCGCGAGGACCGGGCGTTCACGTGGTGGGGCGCCTGGGTGCGCCAGCGCATCTGGGCGGACGAGGCCACGGCCTCGGGTGGCGAGACCCTCTGGCAGGTGCGCGCCAGGACGCCCGCCCTGCGGGGCATGCCGGATGAGGCCGAGACGTACGCGTTCGTCAATGTGCTCAACGCGATCTGCACGATGTCGGCCTACGCGTTCGATCCGGACGATGGGACCGTCTCGGCGCGGTGCGGAGGCCTCGCGTACGAGCACACCATCGGCTGGATGCCCGGCTGGCTCGTGACCGCGTTCGCGCTCCAGATCTCCATCGCCTGGGGCCAGGTGCCGGCGCAGGTCGGCGAGCGGACGCTGGACCGGGAGCCGCACCCGGTCTCCGGGGGCCGGCTTGATCCGGACGCCATGATGAACGTTGCGGGCACCTTCTCCGCCCGGAAGCCGCCCATCCCGGACCAGGTGCTCCGGCGGATCGGTGACCGCCTCGGGCGCGAGGGGGCACCCGTCCGTTTCAATCGCAAGCAGGGTGTGCTCGAGGCGCTCGTCCGCATCGACGACGACCTCGAGGCGACCTGGGCCATGCTCGGGACGAGGCACCCGGTGCACGGCCCCGGGCTGCTGGTCCGGTTCCTGCTGCTGCGGCCGCACGGCATCCGTCGCGCGGAGTGGCTCGCCAATGCGCTCAACCTCGCCGAGGCCTCGGATTGGACGGGCGAGGCGCGCCCGCCCGCGCTGGGGGCGTGGACCGGGGACGAGGGCATGCTGCAGCACATGGTGTTCCTGCCGGCCTCCCTGCTCGATGGCATCGGGCCGGACGACGCGGAGGTCATCGTGCGGAACCTCCTGGCGTGGGCGGGCCTGCGCGCGGAGTTCGTCGCGGAGCGGCTGCCGTGGCTGTCGTCGGCGGCCGTCTCCCGGTACCCGGACGACGAGCCCCCCGAGGGTGCCGACGGCGAGGATGGGGACGAGGAGGGCGACGAGGCGGAGCAGGCGCCGCCGCTCCACGAGCGGCCCTGGGGGCCCGCCGTGCGCGAGGTGAGGCCGCCCTCCGGGCCCGGAGGGCGCGGCGCGGCCCGGGAGCTCCTCGTGGACCCCACGGACCCGGCGGCGTACGGCGAGATCGACGATGCGGTGGCCGCGGCCGAGGACGGCGACACCGTCCGCGTCCGGCCCGGGGTCTACCGCAAGCCCGTGCTCCTGGACCGGGCCGTCGCCGTGATGGCGGATGGGCCGGCCGGGTCCGTGGTGCTGGAGCCTGCTGGTGGCGAGTGCGTGGGTGTCGCGGCATCGGGTGCCTCCGTCACCGGCCTCACGATCCGGCCCGCCAGGGTTGGCAACGACGGCACGGACTACTCGGCCGTCTCGGTGCGGGACGTGGCCGTCACCATCGAGCGTTGCGACCTGACCACCCACCTCGGGGCGACCGTCTGGGTGGGCGGCCCGTCGTCGATGGCCGTCGTCCGCGACTGCACGATCGCGGGCGGCGCCCAGAACGGCGTCTTCGCCTCCGAGGAGGGCCGCGTCGAGGTCGTCCGCTGCCGGATCTCCGGGCACCGCTGGCCGGTCACCGCGCACGGCGCGCACAGCTCGGTACGGGCCGTGGACTGCGAGCTCGTGGACAACCTCGATGACGGCGCGACTGCGGGGCTCGGGGCGGTCCTCGTGCTCGAGCGGTGTGTCGTCTCGGGCAACGCCGGAGCCGGGGTCTCGCTCCACGGCGCCGCGCCGGCATCGGCCGTGCTGGACTGCACCATCACCGGCAACGGGGGCCCGGGCGTCGTGGTCAACGGCGGACGCGGGATGCGGGTCAGCCGCAACCGGGTCAACCGCAACGAGGGCGGGATCATCGTGGACGATGGCGCGAGCCCCACGCTCGAGGCCAACGAGCTCGCGGACAACGCTGACGTCGGCATCGGGGTGACCGGCGACATGACCAACCCGGTCGTCATCGACAACTCGGTGACGAGCAGCCGGCCGTCGGCCATCGTGGTCCGGCTCGGTGCCACCGGCACGTTTGAGCGCAACCGGCTCTCGGCCGGTGATCTGGCGGGGATCTGGGTCGCGGACGACGCCACCCGGCCCGTCTTCCGGGCCAACATCGTCTCCGGTGGCCGCGGCGTCGGGATCAAGGTCTCCGGCGGCGGGAGTGGTGTCTTCGAGGCCAACGACCTGCGCGGCAACACGGACGGCTCCTGGGATCTCGATCAGCCGGGCGACATCCAGCGGACGGGCAATCTCGAGGATGCGGGTCGCCGTCCCACCGGGGGCGCCGGAGCCGGGGACGCCAGCCCGGGCCGCCTCAACTGACCGGGCGCGGGGCGCGAACCCCGCCCTCCGGACAGGCAACGGCCGGGATCCCGTGCGGGACCCCGGCCGTCGAGCGGTGCGAAGAGAGCGGGGCGTCAGGCCCCGGCCGGAACCCGGGCCTCGTGCAGGCGGGCCTCGAGCTGGTCGGCGCAGACGGCCAGCGGGGCCGGCAGCCGGTCACCGAACCGGGCGAAGTGCTCGCGGATGAGCCCCATCTCGACAAGCCAGGCGTCGGGATCGATGGCCATCAGCTGGTCCAGCGTCCCGTCCCTGAGCGCGAGGCCATCGAGGTCGAGCGCGCCATCGGCCGGCAGCAGGCCGATCGGGGTCTCCACGGCCTCGCCCTCGCCCTCGATCCGCTCGATGACCCACTTGAGGACGCGGCTGTTCTCGCCGAAGCCCGGCCACAGGAACTTGCCGTCGTCGCCCTTGCGGAACCAGTTCACGAAGAAGACGCGCGGCAGCTTGTCGGCGCCGACGGTCTCGTTGAACGAGAGCCAGTGGTTCCAGTAGTCGGCCATGTTGTAGCCGCAGAACGGGAGCATGGCCATCGGGTCACGGCGGAGCTGGCCCACCGCGCCCACGGCGGCCGCGGTCGTCTCGGAGCCGGTGGTGGCGCCGATGAAGGTGCCGTGCGTCCAGTCGAACGCCTCGGTGACCAGCGGCACGGTCGAGGTCCGGCGGCCGCCGAACAGGATCGCGTCGATCGGCACGCCCTCGGGATCCTCCCATTCCGGCGCGATGACCGGGCACTGGGCGGCAGGGACCGTGAAGCGGGCGTTGGGATGGGCCGCCTTGCGCGGCCCGCCGTCCGTGAACGGGCGGCGGAGCCAGTCGGTCGCGCCCTCGGGGGCGGCATCGGTCATCGACTCCCACCAGACGTCGCCCGCGGCGGTGATGGCGCAGTTGGTGAAGATGGCGTTCCTCGTGAACGTCCGCATCGCGTTGGCGTTGCTCGCGTAGGAGGTGCCGGGCGCGACACCGAAGAAGCCGGCCTCCGGGTTGATGGCGCGCAGGCGCCCGTCCTTGCCGATCTTCATCCATGCGATGTCGTCGCCGATGGTCTCGATCTTCCAGCCCGGGATCGTGGGCTCGAGCATGGCCAGGTTGGTCTTGCCGCACGCGGACGGGAAGGCGGCCGTGATGTAGTGGACGCGACCGGCAGGCGTCGTGAGCTTGAGGATGAGCATGTGCTCGGCCAGCCAGCCCTCGTCCCGCGCCTGCACCGAGGCGATCCGCAGCGCGTGGCACTTCTTGCCCAGCAGCGCGTTGCCCCCGTAGCCCGAACCGAAGGACCAGATCTCACGCGTCTCCGGGAAGTGGCAGATGTACTTGTGCTCCATGTTGTGGGGCCAGGGCGAGTCCGGGTCCGCGGGACCCAGCGGCATGCCAACGCTGTGCAGGCCGCGGACGAAACCGCCGTCCGCACCCAGGACCTCGAGCACGCGCGTGCCCACGCGGGTCATGACGTGCATGTTGGCCACGACGTACGGCGAGTCCGTCAGCTCCACGCCGATGTTGGCGATTGGCGAGCCCACCGGGCCCATGGAGTAGGGGATCACGTACATCGTGCGGCCGGCCATCGAGCCCTTGAACAGGCCCGACAGGGTCGCCTTCATCTCCGCCGGCTCGGCCCAGTTGTTGGTGGGGCCGGCGTCATCCTTGCGCACCGAGCAGATGAACGTCCGATCCTCGACCCGGGCGACGTCGGCCGGATGGGAGCGCACGAGCACGGAGCCCGGGCGCAGCTGGTCGTCGAGCGGCACGGCGGTGCCGGCATGGATCATCAGGCGGAGCATCTCGTCGTACTCCGCGGGCGATCCATCGCACCAGTGGATGCGCTCGGGTGTCGTGAGTGCCGCGACCTCGGCGACCCACGCCTCGAGCCTGGCGTTGCTGCTCATCATCCGCTCCGTTCCTGTGGCCATCGCCGCCCCTCCCTCCGGGTGTGCCGGCGTCACGCTCTGGGGCAGTCTCGCCCGTGAGCCGCCGGAAGCGGCAGGGCCGTTCCGGCCCGCGGTCGGGTGCCGGGCGGAACGGGCCGTCTGGCATGTCGGGCCCGTTTCCGCGTGCCTGCCGTAGGACTCCGCTGACAACGAGGGACGCGGCGATCACCCGCAGGCGGGGCCGCCGGCACCTCGCCACGGCACCGGGAGTTGGGCACGATGCGGGCGTGCTCGCCCGCGCAATGACGGGTGCGGGCGAGCACGTCACCGGCTCGTCCTGGCCGCCGGTCAGCGACGTCGGGCGACCACCTCGAACAGGTGGACGTGGTGCGGGTCACCAAGCGCCATCTTCCCGTCCTCCTCGCGCTCGGTCCACGACTCGATCTCGAAGGCGCCCAGCAGTCCCCGGAGGCGTCCTTCCGAGACGCAGGTGATCCCCTCCTCGCCGGCCGCCTCGTCGCGATCCCCGTACACGAGGCCCGTGAAACGCCCTCCGGACGCCAGGGCGGCGGTGATCCGCTCGAAGACTCCGGCGAGGTCCGGCTCCCCGAGGAACTGGAGGCTGACGCTCGCGTTGACGAGGTCGCAGGGCGGGATCGGGAACGTCGCGAGATCCGCCACCACGCCCTCGAGGCGCACGAGGTCCTCGGCCGGCGTGGCGGCGACGAGCGAGTCCAGGGCCGCCTGCTCGAGATCAACGGCCAGCACCCGCCAGCCGTTGCGGAGCAGCTCGCGGGCATCGCGTCCGGCGCCGCAACCGAGGTCCACGGCGAGGAACGGACCAGCCCCCGGAACCCCAGTCTCGAACAGGGCGATCGCCTCGCTGACGGTGTGCCAGGCGGGCCGGTAGACGGTGACGGCGTAGTAGTCGGGCCAGTGCGTGTCAGTCATCGTGACCATCTTGCACCCGGATGCCCCACGTCCATCTGCTCGCCTGGGGGGCTACACGATCCGCGGATCCTTGGTAGGGTGCGCCCCACCAACGGTCACGCGACAGGGAAAGCAACTTCATAGCGCCGTCCCGGCAGGTCTCCTGTCGTGAGGTCGACTCCCGTCGATCGCCTCCGTTCACCCGACGCACCCGTCGGGCCCGCACTCCTTCTGTCCTGGACGGCACTGTCCCATCGCCGCGGCGTGCTGAGCGCCGTGTCCTGGCAGAAAGGAGCACCTTGCGGCTCACGAACGGCCTCCGGGTCCTGTCCCTCTCCGCGCTCGTCGCGGTCTCCAGCGTCTCGATCACCGCTGCGCCGGTTGCGGCGGCTGATCACACACGGGAATCCAGCGGATCGACATCCTCGATCCTCGTGCGCGTGATCGTCCCGGCCGGCGACACCGCACCGGCTGCCATCCTCGCAGCCGCCGCCCCGGCAGGCGCAACCTCCTTCACGGTCCTCGCGGACCCCACTGCGACGCCGGACCCGGCCGCCACGCCGGCCCCCTCCGACCCTCCGGCTCCCGCCGCCACCCCGGACCCGGCCGCCACGCCGGCCCCCTCCGACACTCCGGCTCCCGCCGCCACCCCGGACCCGGCCGCCACGCCGGCCCCCTCCGAC
>JBAXFC010000100.1:0-9674 GCA_037140135.1 Chloroflexota bacterium | reverse complement strand
GACATCACTGCACGCAAGGAGTCCGAGGAGGCGCTGGTGGCCGAGCGCCGGCACACCGAAGCGCTCCTGCAGACGACGATGGACGGGATCCACGTCTTTGACCCGGCGGGGAACCTCCACGAGTGGAACGAGGCGTTCCGTGAGCACCTGGGCTACACCGAGGAGGAGATGGGCTCGCTCAGCGTGGCGGACTGGGACGCCCAGCTGGGCCGGGAGGAACTGGCGAACGCCCTGGACGCGATCGCCGAACGGCCGCTGCGCTTCGAGACCCGCCACCGGCGGCGCGACGGGTCCTTCGTGGACGTGGAGATCAGCGCCCGCCGCATCGAGGGCGAGGACCTCCTGCTGGCGTCCTCGCGCGACATCACCGAGCGCAAGCGCGCCGACGAGGTGCTGCGTGCGAGTGAGGCACGCTACGAGGAGCTGGCAACCCGTATCCCGATCGGCGTGTGCATCTTCCGCAACAACGCGGCGGGCGAGGTCGCCTTCGACTACATGAGCGATCCCGGCGCCCGCATCCTGGGCGTGGATCCCGCCAGCGTGCTGGCGGACCCGTGGCAGGTGTACGGGGGCCTGGCACCCGGTGAGCTGGACGGCCTTGTGCGCCTCGGCGAGGAGCGCCGCGCCGCCAACGCTTCATTCCACTGGGAAGGCGACTTCCTCGTTGCTGGAGAGGTCCGCCGGGTCCGGATCGAGTCTGAACCGACGCCGCTGTCCGACGGCTGGACCCGGTGGCACGGCATCATCGAGGACGTCACCGAGAGCAGGCGGGCCGAGGTGGAGATCGCGCGGCGCGAGGCCGACCTCCGCGAGGCCCAGCGGATCGCCCACGTCGGGAGCTGGACGATCGATCCGTCCACCGGCGTCGCGACGTGGTCCGACGAGATGCACCGGATCTTCGGGCTCGCGCCCGGGAGCCCCGTCCCACGGTTCGCCGACATGGCCCGGTTCTTCTCCCCCGAGATGCTCGCCCGGGTGAACGCCTCGTTCGAGACCGGGGTCGCCACCGGCGAGCCGCTCTCGGCGGAAGGCGACATCGTCCGTGCGGACGGGACCACCAGGCACGTGGTCGTTGGCGGCGAGGCGGTCCGCGATGCCGCGGGCGCGGTTGTCGGCCTGCGGGGCACGACCACCGACATCACCGACCTCCGCGAGGCCCAGGCCCGCCTGGAGCAGGCCCAGCGGGCCGAGACGGTCGGCCGCCTCGCCGCCGGCGTCGCCCATGACTTCAACAACCAGCTCGCGGCGATCGGCGGGTACGCGGAGTTCCTTGCCAGCAGCCTGCCGCCCGACGACCCGCGGCGTGACGACGTCGAGGAGATCCGGCGGGCAGGCGAGCGGGCTGCGGCGCTCACCCGCCAGCTGCTCGCCTTCGGCCGCCGGCAGACGCTCCGGCCGGTGGTCCTGGACCCGGGTGAGGCCGTCGCGGGCCTCGCCCCGATGCTCCGGAGCCTGGTCCCGGCGGGCGTGGAGCTCGTCCTTCCGGCCGGACCCATTGGAGCGGAGGTCCGGGTGGACCGGGCCAACCTCGAGCAGGCGATCGTCAACCTGGTGCTCAACGCCCGCGACGCCATGCCGGCAGAGGGCACCCTCTCGATCACGGTCGAGGCCGTGGAGGTTGACGACGACGACCCGCGCCTCCGCTCCACGGCAGTCCCCGGCCCCCACGTCCGGATCGCCGTCACCGACACCGGCTCGGGCATCGACCCCGAGATCCTGCCGCACATCCTCGAGCCCTTCTTCACCACCAAGGCGTTCGGGCGCGGCAGCGGCCTCGGACTTTCCAGCGTGGACGGGTTCGTTGCCCAGTCCGGCGGCTTCATCGGTGTCGAGAGTGCCATCGGCACTGGCTCGACGGTCTCGATCCACCTGCCCCGTGCCGCGGACACGTCTCCGGCAGCCCTGCCACCGGCGGCCGAGACGGCCCCGCCGCCGGTCGTCGGCCGGGAGACCATCCTCCTCGTGGACGACGAGCCCGGGGTGCTCGCGGTCACCGCACGCCTCCTGCGCGAGCTCGGCTACACGGTCCTGGAGGCCTCGGATCCGGCCGCGGCCCTCGCGATCGCCGAATCCGGGGTTGCGCCCGACCTGCTCCTGACGGACATCGTCATGCCGGGCATGAATGGCCGGGAGCTTGCCGCGCGGCTCACCGACCGGCACCCAGATCTGCCGGTCCTGTTCATGTCCGGCTATGACCCGGAGACGGTCTTCGGCGACGGGCTCCTGGAGCCGGGGCTTCCGCTCCTGTCCAAGCCTGTCGACCGCGAGACGCTCGCGGTGCGCGTGCGCGAACTCCTGCGGGTGCGGTCGCGCGGCGCGTAGGACTCGACGGGGTCCGGGGGCGGCCCGGTGGACCGCGAGCCCGATCGCACCGTGGATCGCGCGGTCGGGGGACGGCGTCCGACGATCGCCCTGCTCGCACGCCTGGCAGCCTTGACAGCGTCGGTGCAGCAGAGGCCGGGAGCCCGGTGCGGACCGCGCAGCCGTCGGACTCGAGCGGTCGCGGATCGGGCCCAGGGTGCTATCCTACGCGCCGGTTCGGGCTTGGCCGGGTGGAGATCACCCTGGACAAGCGCGCATCGCGCGTGAGAAGGTCATTCGAGGGCAGTCATCACGGATTGCTCAACCGCCGGGTGGGGTACCCTGCTCCGGAGGCTCGAATCCCTGCCTCTCCGCCAGTCACATCGCGCGCCCATAGCTCAGCGGATAGAGCGTTAGGTTGCGGACCTAAAGGTCGCAGGTTCGAGTCCTGCTGGGCGCGCCACACACCGCAGTTGATCCCCGACCCCAGGCCCAGGCCCGGGGTCGCTCCATGTTCGGGGTCGCGCCAAGCACGGGCCCGGGGTGTCCTCCCGGACGGTCAGAACCCGAGGGCGAGGACCGCCTTGAGCCGCGGGCTCGTCGTCGTCCCGTCACCCAGCTGCCCGGCGGCGTTGGCACCCCAGCCGGCGAGCCCGGCGGCGACGAGGGTCACGGTGTGGGTGCCGCCGCAGGCGATCGCGACCACGCCGGGGAGGCTGGCCCCGCCCGACGGCGACACGGGGTAGGCGGCCGTCGTGGTGGTTCCGGTGCCCAGCTGCCCCGACGCGTTCGCACCCCAGCAGCGGAGGCCGTCGCCCGCGAGCGTGGCGCACGTGTGCCCCGTCCCGGCGGCGAGGGTCGTGACCCCGGCGAGCGGTACTCCGGCCGACGCGAGGACCGCAACGGGGCTCGTGCGGGCGATCGTTGTGCCGTCGCCCAGCTGCCCGGAGGCATTGGCGCCCCAGCAACGGGCGGAGCCGTCGGCAAGTCGGGCGCAGGCGTGGGCGCCGCCCAGGGCGATGCCGATGGCGCCGCCGATCGTCGCGACGGCGACCGGGTGGCTCGCGGCCGCAGTGGTGGTTCCGTTGCCCAGCTGGCCGGAGGCCCCCGCGCCCCAGCAGCGGACGCCGCCGGCCGAGAGGACGGCGCACGTGGTGTTGCCGCCCGCGGCGATCGCCGCGACCCCGATCAGGGCGACGCCTGCGGAGGCGAGGACCGGGACCGGCGCCGTGGCTCCCGTCGTGGTGCCGTTGCCCAGCTGGCCGCTCCCGTTGCCACCCCAGCAGGCGACGGTGCCGCCGGCGAGGCGCGCGCAGGTGTGCGACGTCCCTGCCGCGATCCCGACCGCCGCGTAGCGGAGCACCGTGAACACGCCCGAGCTGGTCGCGGTGCCCAGCGGCGTCGTGACCGAGACGGACCCTGACGCCGTGCCCGCTGCCACCACGGCGGCGAGCGAGGTGGCCGACAGGACGGTGAAGGACGTGGCCGCCGTGCCGCCGATCCGCACTGACGTGGTTCCGGTGAGGTTGGTGCCGATGAGGGTGATCGTCATGCCGGCGGGACCGGTGACCGGCGTGAAGGTGGCGACCACGGGCGGCCCGGTGGCCGTGAACGACGCGGCGCTCGACCCGGTGCCGCCGTCGGTGACGACCGAGATGGTCCCGCTCGTTGCACCCGTGGGAACGCTGAAGGTGAGGCCGGTCGCGGCGGTCACCTTCCAGGCGGTGATCGAGGTGGAACCGAGCTTGACCGTGGTGGCGCCCGCGAGGTTGGTGCCGGTGACCGTGACGCCCGTGCCCGCGGGGCCAGAGGCCGGCGAGAACGAGGTGATCGCCGGAGCCGTGGCCCTCGTTGCCACCGTGAAGGTCGCGTTGGACGGCGCCGTGCCGCCCGGGGTGGTCACGCCGATGCGGCCGGTCGTGGCGTCCGCCGGGACGGAGGTGTAGATCGCAGTGCCGGCCGCGTTGACCGTGAAGCGGGCCGTCGCGCCGTTGAAGGTCACGGAGGTCGTTCCCCAAAGGCTGGTGCCGGTCAAGGTGACCGAGAGACCCTTGCCGCCCGTGGCGGGCGTGAACGAGGTGATGCCCGGCGCCGGGCACGCGAGCGTGAAGGTGGCCGTCACCCTGGCGGCCGCCTTCATGGTGATCGCGCAGCCACCGATGCCGGTGCAGCCCGCGCCTGACCAGCCGGTGAAGGCGGAGCCGGTGGCCGGGGTGGCCGCCAGGGTGACGACCGTCCCGTCGGCGATCATCGCCGAGCAGGTGGTGCCGCACGCGATCCCGGCGGACAGGCTTGCCACGGTGCCCGAGCCGGTGCCGGCACTCGCCACCGTCAGCGCGTAGGACGGCACGACCACGGTGAGCGTCGCCGCGTCGGAGGTCGCCGTCCCGGCAGCGTTCGTGAACCTCGCGCGGAACCGCTTGCCCGTGTCGGCGGCGGCGGCTGTGAAGCGCAGCGTGCCGTACGTCGCGCCGGCGATCGTCCCGGCGACGTGCGTCCCATGCCCGTTGCAGTCGTCCGTCGAGGTCGCGTCGTCCGCGGTGTTCGTCCCGGGCGCCACGCGCCCGCCGAGGTCGGCATGCGATGCGCGGATCCCCGTGTCGATGACGTAGGCCCGCACGCCCGCGCCGCCGGACGACGGATACGAGAACGTCCCCGAGAGCGGCAGCGAGCGCTGGTCGAGCCGGTCGAGCCCCCAGGGCGCCGAGGCCTGCGTGTCGGCGAGCCTGACGACCCCGTCGAGTCGCACGCTCAGGACATGCGGATCGCGACGCATGGCCGCGGCCTGGGCCGCCGTCAGCCGGGCCGTGAAGCCGTGGTAGGCGGCGCCGTACGAACGGAAGCTTGCGGCGGCCGGGAGATCCGACGCAACCTGCCGGGTCGTCGCCCGCTCATCGACACGGACGATGTAGCGGCACGTCTCGGCCGCGGTTGCGCCGGCGGTGCCGGCCGAGACCTCGATCGTCGCCGCGGCGGATCCGTCGGATCGCAGCCCATCGAGCAGAACGGACGGCTGCGATCCCCCCGCGGCCGCGGACGTGGCGCAGGCTCCGGGCAGCGGCGTGGGTCCGCGCGATGCCGGACCAGCGTCCGGGAGCGGGCTCGGTACCGCCGTGACCGCAGTGGCCGGCGCGGGCCACCCGGCGACCAGGCTCAAGGCGAGCGCGGCCACCAGCACGCGCAGACCAGGGGAAGTGCGGCACCCGTTCATCGCTCGACCCAACCTCGCGCCACCTGGCGATCTCGGTATCCGGGGCCGGCAGTTGCCGGCCCCGGCCGACCGGGCATCCTTCGCGGATCAGCCTCGCGTCACGTCGGCAGGGAACCCGGACTCCGGGCCGTCTCCGCCGGCAGGCTCCCGGTTCGGGGCTGGGTTCAACGTGGCCCCGGCAGGGCACCGCGAACAGGAGGGGTGCCCGAGGGCAGGCGTCGGCGTATCGGCTGATCGCCTGTCGGCGCAGCGTCTCGACCGTGGGTACAGGTCATGGCCGGGACGGGGCCGTCCGGACGCCCGCGCATCCGGACGCGGTTCCCGTCAGGCCTCGGTCGTGTGGACCATGCGTGCCGCCCGCTCCCGCCCGATCGCGAACGCCTCCTCGTTGGTGTGGTGCAGCTTCTCCGGCAGCGCCGCCCGCATCGCGTCGAGCAGGTGCTCCATCGGGATCGCAAGGTGCACGCTGAGCGCGCCCAGCAGGGCCACGTTGAGGCTGCGCCGGTTGGGCAGGTCCTCCGCGGCCACGATCTCCGTGCCCAGCACCAGGCCGTCCGGCTTGAGCGCTCCCTGCACCGCCTCCATCTCGGACGGCGCCAGGAGCACGAGGTAGTCCGCCTCGCCCGGCGGCACCATCGGCGACCAGACGCGTTGCCCGAACCGGATGTCCGACGTCACCAGGCCGCCGCGCTGGCTCATGCCGTGGACCTCGGCCTTCTTGACGTCGAGGCCGGCCCGGAGGGCGGCGTCGGCGAGGATGTCGGACGCGGTGAGGACACCCTGGCCGCCGAGGCCCGCCATCACGACATTGACGATCGGGGGCACGCGCCCCGCCTCCGCCCCGGAGCCTGCTGACCCGCTCATGCGACCGCCCCTGCCAGGCGCACGGCGGATGCCGCCTGCTCCCAGCGCCGGATGTCCGCGGCCGCCAGCACGCACGGCCGGCGGGCGACGATCACCGACAGCTCGTTGGCGGCGAGCCGCTCGAGGAGGAGCCGCTCGAAGCCGTCGGGGTCATCGTGCGGGTCGAGGACCGTGACGCTCGGGATGCCCAGGGCGCTGGCCACGCCCTCGATGGAGACCTTGCCGGTCCGTGCGTGCTCCAGGGTGCGGCCGGTCGCCGGGTGCTCCTGCTGGCCGGTCATCGCCGTGGTCCCGTTGTCGAGCACGATGACGACGTGCCCGGTGGGCGGCGGGTTGTAGATCATCTCGACCAGCCCGGGGATGCCCGAATGGATGAACGTCGAGTCGCCGATGATCGAGACCACCCGGCGGGCCTGCTCCGGCGGCAGGGCGTGGCGCAGGCCGAGGCCAACCCCGATCGACGCGCCCATGTCCACGAGCGTGTCCATGACCTGGTACGGCGGCAGGACACCCAGCGAGTAGCAGCCGATGTCGCCCGAGCCGATGCAGTCGTGCTTGCGCAGGGTGTTGTAGACGGTGTGGTACGGGCAGGCCGAGCAGAGCTCGGGCGCCTTGCCTGCGGGCACCGCCCGTTCCGGAGTTGCATCGTGGCCCAGGATCCGGCGCACCCGGGCCACGTCCAGCTCGCCGAAGCGGTAGGCGTCGGCCTTGCCCTCGACCGTGATGCCGGCCGCGAGGAAGGCATCGACCATCACCGGGTCGCCCTCCTCCACCACGACGCAGCGATCGACCGAGGCGGCAAATGCCCGAACCCGCTCCACGGGGAGCGGGTAGGTGAGGCCGAGCGCCAGGATGCGCGCGCCCGGCGCCGCCTCCGCGGCGTGCATGCACGAGACGCCGGAGGTCACGATCCCCAGGAATGGGTCGCCCGGGATCTCGCGGTTGAGCTCGCACGTCTCGCCCCAGGCCGCGATCTCCGCCAGCTTGGCCCGGAGGCGCCGGTGGGCCGGCCGCGCGTAGGCCGGGATCATCACGCGGTCGGCAAGGTCGTGCTCGAAGTGGGTGGGTCGCGGGGCCGCCACCGGCGTGCGCCCGGAGACCACGACCGACTTGGAGTGGCAGACCCGGGTGGTCATCCGGAACAGGACCGGGATGCCCCAGCGCTCCGAGATCGTGATGGCTGCGAGGAAGAAGTCGTACGACTCCTGCGAATCGGCGGGCTCGAGCATCGGCAGGCCGGCGGCCACGGCGTACCGGCGGTTGTCCTGCTCGTTCTGGGATGAGGCCATGCCCGGATCGTCGGCGCTGACCACCACCAGGGCGCCGCTCACACCGGTGTACGCAGCGGTGAACAGGGGGTCGGCTGCCACATTGAGGCCGACGTGCTTCATCGTCACGAGCGCCCGGCCGCCGGCGAAGGCGGCGCCGAGGGCGACCTCCATGGCGACCTTCTCGTTGGGCGCCCATTGCGCCTTGCCGCCCATGTCGAAGAAGGCCTCGAGGATCTCGGTGGAGGGCGTCCCCGGGTACCCGGTGCCGAGGATCACCCCGGCATGGAGGGCGGCGAGGGCGACCGCCTCGTCCCCGGACAGGAGCGAGCGATCCATGGCGTGACGGACCTCGTGCTGCGCGCGGAGGCACGGGAGCCGCAGCGGCGCGCTCCCGCCCGGGCAGGTGCCGGCTCGAGGCCGCGCGAGCGCGGCAGCACGACCCGGGTGCCCGGTGACATTGGGGCGGAGTATGACCCGCCCCACGGCCGGCGGCATGGCGGTCCCGCATGCGTCGCCCCACGTCCTGCGAACCCCGCGGGAACTCCACGCGGCATCCACACGCACTCCACGCCCGCCCTCGACGATCCGGTCACCCAAGGGCGTCCACCCGGCAGCTTCCCGCCGGGGCGCACCACACCGAGGTCGTCACTCCATGAAGTCCATCGCCATCCCCTTCGCCGGCGCAGGTCTGGCCATCCTCCTCCTCGTGGGAGCCGCGGCTGCCGCGTCGCCCGCCCCCAGCGCTCCGGCCACCGCCACGCCGGCCACCACCACGCCGGCCACCGCTCCCTCCACGCCCACCGCGGGCGTCGTCGCCGCCATCCTCGGCCTCACCGATGCCGAGGTGATGGCCTTCCGTGCGCAGGGCCTGAGCCTCGCGCAGATCGCGGACAAGCAGAAGGTGGACCCGCAGAAGCTGATCGACGCCCTCGCGGTCCAGTGGTCCGTGCGCATCGATGCCCGTCTCGCCGCCGGCGCCATCACCGCGGCCCAGGCAGCGACCCTCAAGGCCAACGTCGCGGTGCAGGCGAAGGCGATGGTCTACCAGGTGACGATGGGCGGCATGCGGGGCGCCGCCGTCGGCGCGGGACCGGACGGGACGATGCGGGGACGGGGGACCGGCATGGGCGCCGGTGGCGCGGCCGGGACCGGTCATGGAGGGATGATGCGCGGGGCCGGAGCAGGAACCGGGAACGGCACCTGCCCGATGACATCCTCGGCCCCCGCCGGCTGACCAGCCCGATCGCCCGAGCGGACGGCCCCTTCGCCGCCCGCTCGGGTCATCATTGCGTCATGAGCACCATCCTGGTCGTCGACGACGAACCCCACATCCGCGAGATCGTCGGCTCCTACCTGGCCCGCGAGGGCCACAAGGTCCACTACGCGGCCGACGGTGACACTGCGCTCGCCGCCGCGCTCGACACCGACCCGGACCTGATCGTGCTCGACGTCATGCTGCCGGGCCGCTCGGGCTTCGACGTCCTCCGCGCCCTGCGTGCCGCCGGCCGGCGCTCGGCCGTGATCATGCTGACCGCCCGCGACGACGTGATCGACCGGGTCGCCGGTCTCGAGATCGGCGCCGACGACTACGTGACCAAGCCGTTCGAGCCGCGCGAGCTGGTCGCGCGGGTGGGCGCCGTGCTGCGCCGGGCCTCCACCCCCGCCTCCGGGATCGCGGCCGCCCACGTGGCACCCGCGGCGCCGGGCGCCCCCGCCGCGCCCGCGCCACGGCTCTACCTGGACCTGGCCATCGACGAGGCGGCTCGCGAGGTGCGCCGCGACCGCGGCGATCTCGGCCTCACGCGCGCGGAATTCGACCTGCTGGTCGCGCTGACCGAGGTTCCGGGCGTCACCTGGTCCCGGGGACAGCTCGGCGACCGCGTCTTCGGCGAGACGTTCGATGCCTTCGACCGGACCATCGACAGCCACATCAAGAACCTGCGCCGCAAGCTCGGGGCGAGGGCCGGTGGGCGCGAGTACGTCGAGACGATCCGCGGCGTCGGGTACCGGGCGGCGAGGGAATGAAG
>JBAXFC010000099.1:0-9698 GCA_037140135.1 Chloroflexota bacterium | reverse complement strand
GAGCACGCCCTTCTTCCTGAAGGGGTCCGGCGCCTACGACTGGGGGATGCAGAACCGGCTCGCCCGCGTGTTCCAGCCGGAGAGCGGCCGGGCCGTGATGCTGGCCATCGACCACGGGTACTTCCAGGGCCCCACCACCGGCCTCGAGCGGATCGACCTCGACATCCTTCCGCTCGTCCCGTACGTGGACTCCCTGTTCGTGACCCGCGGCATCGTGCGCTCCGTGGTGCCGGCGGCAACCCGGGCGCCCATCTGGCTCCGGGCGAGCGGCGGGCCCTCGATCCTCAAGGAGCTCTCGGACGAGCAGATCGCCGTGGACATCGACGACGTCCTGCGGCTCAACGCCGTGGGTGTCGGGGTCCAGGTCTTCATCGGCGGATCCAACGAGACCCAGACGGTCCACAACATGACGCGCCTCGTGGACCAGGGCCTGCGCTACGGCGTGCCCGTCCTGGGTGTGACCGCCGTCGGCCGGGAGCTGGTGCGCGATGCGCGCTACCTCGGGCTCGCCTGCCGGATCATCGCCGAGCTGGGCGCCCAGGTGGTCAAGACCTACTACTGCGACGAGGGCTTCGAGGATGTCGTCGCCGGCTGCCCGGTGCCGGTCGTGATGGCGGGCGGCAAGAAGCTGCCGGAGCTCGAGGCGCTGACGATGGCCTCCAATGCCATCCGGGCAGGCGCCGCGGGCCTGGACATGGGCCGCAACATCTTCCAGAGCGACTCGCCGATCGCGATGCTCAAGGCCGTCCGGGCCGTGGTCCACGAGAACCTGCGACCCGACCACGCCCTGGAGCTGTTCGAGACCCTGCGGCACGAGCAGGCGGCGGGCTAGCCCGCCGGAGAGGAGCACGCCATGGCTGCCGCCGACCTCGTCGCGCGGCTGCGGAGCGGGGGCCCCCACCTGAGCGTTGGGATCCTCACCGCGGACCTGATGACCCTCGGATCGGAGCTGTCGCTCCTCGAGGACGCCGGCATCGGGATCGTCCACACGGACGTGATGGATGGCGTCTTCTGCCCCATGCTCACCGTGGGCGCCCCGTTCCTCGGCGCGCAGCGGACCACGATGCTCAAGGACGCCCACCTGATGGTGATGGCGCCCGAGGACAAGGTCGAGGCCTTCGTGGCCGCCGGCGCGGACATCATCGCGTTCCATCCGGAGGGCACGCGCCACCCGCACCGGGCGCTCCAGGTCCTGCGCAAGGCGGTCAACGCCAACGACCCCGAGCGTGGGATCATCCGCGGTATCTCGATCAATCCCGGCACCCCAGTGGAGGCGATCACCCCACTGCTCGACGAGGTGGAGTTCGTCCAGATCCTCGCCGTGAACCCGGGCTGGGGCGGTCAGGCGTTCATCGCATCGACCGAGACGCGCCTCGCCCACGCCCGGGAGCTCATCGCGGCGTCCGGTCGCGAGATCCTCCTGGGGGTGGACGGCGGGGTCACCCGGGCCAACATCGCCCGCATCGCCGGTCTTGGGGTGGACCTCATCGTGACCGGCAGCGCGATCTTCGATGGGAAGGCGGCAGCCGGGAACGCCGCGTTCATGCTCTCCGCGGTGCGGGCGGCGCCCGGGCGCGCCTGATCGCTCCCCGGCCGGGAACCGGGTACACTGCGTCGTGATCAGTTGCCCATACGTGAGCAATTGCTCATACTGCCAGAGGCCAACCTCCTTGCCCGATGACGCCCGCCGCGACGAGTCCGAGCTGCTGGTCCGCATCGCCCACCGGTACTGGGTGGACGAGCTGACCCAGGAGGAGATCGCGCGCGAGTTCGTCCTGTCGCGGCCCAAGGTGCAGCGGCTGCTTGACCGGGCACGCGCCACCGGCATCGTGGAGATCCGCGTCCAGACACCGTCGTGGCTCCGGCTCGACCTCGAGCGCGAGCTCCGCACCACGTTCGGGCTGGTGGACGCGATCGTGGCGCCGGAACGACCGGACGCCGCCGGCCAGCGAGACGCGGTTGCCCTGGTCGCGGCCCAGTACCTCGAGCGCCGCCTCGCCGATGGCATGGTCGTGGCGGTGAGCCACGGGCGCGACGCCGGGCGTGTGCCACCCTACTTCCGGACACGGCGCCCGGTTGCTGCGACCTTCGTCCCGGCGATGGGCGGCTCGCCGCACGTCGAGGCACCCACCAACCCCGACGAGATCGCCCGCGCCCTGGCCGAGCGGTGCGGTGGACGCTCCGTTCCCCTGTTCGCGCCGGCCTACCTCGAGAGCCGCGAGGCGCGCGACGTGCTCGTCGGACAGGCGACCGTGGCGCACGCGCTGGGACTCGCGGCGCGGGCGGACATGGCGCTCGCGGGGATCGGCGGCACGGACGACGGCTGCACGATGGTCCGCAGCGGCTCCCTGTCGGTTGCCGAGATGGCCGTCCTCCGGGACCGGGGCGCGGTCGGCGATCTCGCGGGCAACTACGTGGACGTTGACGGCCGGCCCGTGGCGTCGGCCCACCGTGACCGGCTCGTGGCCCTCTCGCTCGAGGAGCTGCGTGCCATCAACTGCGTCATCGCGGTCGCCAGCGAGCCTGAGAAGCCGATGGCGATCCTGGGCACGTTGCGCTCCGGGGTCATCGACGTGCTGATCGTGGACCCCGCCAACGCCCGTGCCGTCCTCGACCTCGCAGCCGGCAGCGCCCCGCCGGCCCTCCCCATCGTCACCAACGCAGCCAGGTAGTCCGATGTCCATCGTGCCCACCCAGGAGATCCTCGCCCGGGCCTTTCGCGACCGCTACGGCGTGGCGGCGATCAACGTCATCAACGACCTCTCGATGGAGGCCGTGCTCGCGGCGGCCGAGGAGCTGCGGGCGCCCATCATCGTCCAGACGTCCGTGAAGCACGTGCAGATGACCGGCCTCGACGCGATGCACGCGATGTGGGTCGCCTATGCGTCGAACATCTCCGTGCCCGCCGCGCTCCACCTGGACCACTGCCCGGATCGCGCGGTCATCTCCGACTGCCTCGCGAAGGGCTGGAACTCCGTGCTGTTCGATGCGTCCAGGCTGAGCGTCGCGGAGAACCAGCGCCAGTGCATCGAGGTGGTTGCGGAGGCCGGCCGGTACGGCGCCCTGGTCGAGGGCGAGATCGAGGGCTTCAAGCGCACCGAGGAGATGACCGGCGACGAGGCCGAGCATGTCCAGTCGCTCGAGACCGTCGTGGAGTTCGTGCGCATCACCGGCGTGGACGTCTTCGCACCGGCGATCGGCAATGCCCACGGCACGTACAAGACCGCGCCGCGACTCGATGCCCAGCGGGTGACCGACATCGTCGAGGCCACCGGCAAGCCCGTGGCGCTGCACGGCGGCACCGGGATGAGCGCCGGGCAGTTCACGGACCTGATCTCACGCGGCTGCGCCAAGGTCAACATCTCGACGGCCCTCAAGGTCGCCTACCTCTCAGCCGGTGCTGACTACCTGGCGGCGCATCCCGGCGAGTACGACCCGCCGAAGGTCTTCGCGGCGCAGCGCGCGGCCGTCAAGGAGATGGCGGCACACCACATCCGGATGTTCGGCTCCGAGGGGAAGGCGTGGCAGTGAGGGCCCTGATCTTCGACTGCGACGGCGTCCTCTCGGACACCGAGCGATACGGGCACCTGCCCGCGTTCAACGCCGTGTTCGAGGAGTTCGGGCTGCCGCTGCGCTGGTCCGAGGAGGAATACGGCGAGCACCTCAGGATCGCGGGCGGCAAGGAGCGCATGGCCGGCGCGCTCACGCCCGAGGTCATCCACGGCGCCGGCCTGCCCGACGACCCGGCCGCCCTGGCCGGGCACGTGGCCGCGTGGCACAAGCGCAAGACGGCGATCTACACGGAGATGGTCGGCGCGGGCAAGCTGCCTCCGCGCCCGGGCGTCACCCGGCTCATCGCCGAGGCGCAGGATGCCGGCTGGAAGCTCGCCGTGGCGTCCACCTCGGCCGAGGCGTCGGTCCGGGCGATCCTGGACATGGCAGCTGGGCCCGGGCGAGCCGCGCGGTTCGACGCCGTGCTCGCGGGGGACGTCGTGGCCCGCAAGAAGCCCGCGCCGGACATCTATCTGCTCGCGCTCGAGCGGCTCGGCGTGGACCCGGCGGACGCGATCGTCGTGGAGGATTCGCGCAACGGGCTCGAGGCGGCGACCGCTGCCGGCCTGCGGTGCCTCGTGACCGTCAACGGCTACACCGAGGCCGAGGACTTCGGCGAGGCCGCGCTCGTCGTGTCCTCGCTGGGCGAGCCCGGTGGCCCCGAGGCGCGCGTGCTCGCGAACCGCACCGGGGCGCATCCCGGCTCGTTCATCGCCCTCACCGACCTCGAGGCGTGCCTCGCCCGCTGACAGCCGACCCACCCGGAGGATCCACCATGGAGTACCGACCACTCGGCGCCAGCGGCCTCATGGTCTCGCCGCTCTGCCTCGGGACGATGATGTTCGGCAAGGCGACCACGGAGGCCGAGTCCGCCGCGATCGTCGGGGCCGCCTTCGACGCGGGCGTCAACTTCATCGACACGGCGGCGAGCTACGCGCTCGGCAAGGGCGAGGAGATCGTCGGCCGCCTCGTGGCGCCGCATCGTGACGACTGGGTCATCGCCACCAAGGTGGGTCCGCCCACCGGCGGCGGGCCGAACCAGGCCGGGACCGCGCGGCGACACGTCCAGCTCTCGCTCGAGCGGAGCCTGCGGCGGCTGGGGACCGACCGCGTGGATGTCTTCTACCTCCACCTCGACGATCCGATCACGCCGCTCGAGGAATCCGTGCGCGCCATGGGCGACGCGGTCCACCAGGGCAAGGCGCTCTACTGGGGTGTCTCCAACTTCTGGAGCTGGCGCATGGCCGAGGCGGTGGGCATCGCCCGCAGCCTCGGGGTGGCACCGCCCGTCGTCGTCCAGCCGTACTACCACGCGCTCAACCGGCGTCCGGAGGTGGAGCTGCTCCCCGCCGCGACGCACTTCGGGCTCGCGGTGGTGCCGTACAGCCCCATCGCCAGGGGCATGCTCACCGGCAAGTACCGCCCCGGCGAGCCGCCGCCGGAGGGGTCGCGCGCGGCTCGCGCCGACAAGGAGATCCTGGGCCGCGAGTGGCGCGAGGAGTCGATGGCCGTCGCCGCCGCGATGGCGGACCGCGCCCGGGCGCGCGGAATGACGCCCGTGCACTTCGCGGTCAACTGGCAGCTCGCGAACGCCCACATCACGTCGGTGCTCGTGGGCCCCCGGACCACGGAACAGATGCGCGAGTACCTGGGCGCGTTCGAGCACGGGTTCAGCGCCGAGGACGCCGCGTTCGTGGACCGCCTGGTCCCGCCGGGAAGCGCGTCAACCCACGGCTACTACGACCCGGAGTACCCGCTCACCGGGCGGATCCAGCGGGACCTCGCCCCCGGACGCTGAGGCGGACTGGGCCGAGGCGGCGTGGGCCGGTGGGGACGGTCGCCGGGTCCGGCCAACGAGCCGGTGCCGATGGGTGGAGTGCCCGTCAACGGGCCTCCACGCCTCCGTCCGACTCGGGCCGCAGCGGGTCCTCGTAGCACCGGATGTGGTGGAGCCTGCCGTCACGCACGGTGATCGCGATCAGGCCCTCGATGACGGAGCGTTTCCCCTCGTGGTCCGTCAGAACCGCGTGGACCTCGAGCGCGGACGAGTCCGGGGACGCGATGAATTCGCGCTGGATCGTGACCTCGAGGGCCGGGAAGTCCCGGATGGACGCCTCGTAGTAGCCGCGAATGGCGTCCTGGCCCTCGAGGTGGCCCGCCCCGTCCTGGTACGTGGCGTCGGGCAGGTAGTGGGCCATGATCGCGACGATGTCGCGTTGGCACTCCGCCGACCAGTACGATTCCGCGACCTCGCGTGGGGTGCGCATCAGGGTCTCCTTCTGCCGGGAGGGGTCGGAGGAGGCGTGGCGATGGCCGCGCCCCGCCCGTCGTTCAGGCGCCCGCCTCGAGCATCGCCAGCAGCCCGTGGTCCATCGGGCCGCGGGGCAGGATCGGCCAGATGTCCACCACCCTGCCGTCCTCGACGACGTGGTACGCGTCGAAGTAGTTGACCGCGAACGGCGTGTAGCCCAGGTGATAGTCCACGACGTCGCCCACCTTGAGCGGGCACGTCTCGTCGATGACGTACGTCGCGTGCTCCTCGTCGAACCGGTACGGCGGCAGATCCTCGTAGCCCACGATCCGCGGGTAGGCCGGGATCCCGCCGACATCGGCCGCGCCGAACGTCTTCTTGCCCAGGTTGAGCACCAGTCGATCGCGCCGCCGGCTGATGACCGTGACGACGGCCGAGGTCGCCTTCTTGAAGCTCGGCTCCATCAGGTAGTGGTAGTCGTCCATCGCCGCGTAGGAGCCCAGCTGGAGCTCGGTCATCCTCGGGTTGGCGCCGGTCCAGAAGGCGGTTGCCGTCCCTGCGGCCGACAGGATGGGGCACGGGATCCCGTCGGACTCGATGAGGTCCGCCACGCCCACGAAGTAGTCGATGGCCGCGATCTGCTTCGCGTGGCGGACCTCGTGGTCCATCTCCATCGAGCAGTGACCCTCGTACCCGGAGATGCCGTCCATGCGCAGGCCTGGCAGCTCGCACACGCGCCGGGCCACGGTCACCGCCTCCGCCGGCGTGTCCACGCCCGCCCGGTGCATCCCGGTGTCCACCTCCACCAGCACGCCGATGGTGCTGCCGGCCCCCACGGCAGCGGCCGAGAGCCCTTCGGCGTCCGAGACGTCGTCCACGTTGACGATGACGTTGGCCTCGCGGGCAAGGAGCGCGGCCGCCCGGCGCTTCGCGGGTGTCACGAGCTGGTTGGCGATCAGGACGTCATCCGCGCCCGCCCGGACCATGACGATGGCCTCCCAGACGGTCGCAGCGCACAGCCCGAACGCGCCGTGCTCGAGCTGCATCCGCGCGATGTGCGGGCTCTTGTGGTTCTTCACGTGGCCGCGCAGCCGGGCGTGCAGCCCGGGCAGGCGCGCCTGCATGAACTCGAGGTTGGTCCGCAGGATCCCGGCGTCGATGACGAGTGCCGGGGTGACGAGCTCACGTCGCTCCCGGCCGATCGCAGCCCCGTAGAGCCCGAGGACGCGGTCGTGGGCGTCGGTGATGAGCGGGGCGGGGTCACGCATCGCCGGGCCCGTCACTGGTCGCGCTCGAGCATGTCGAGCAGCCAGCGTGACTCGGGGCCGCGCGGCTGCACGGGCCAGATGTCCGTGACGCGGCCGCCCGCCATGACGTGGTAGGCCTCGAAGTAGCCGATGGCGAACGGCGTGTAGTTGCACAGGATCTCGGCCGTGTCGCCCACCTTCAGGGTGCAGTCGGGGCCGGCGAGGAAGATCGAGTGCTCCTCGTCGAAGCGGTACTTGGGCAGGTCCGGCGAGGCCAGGAGGCCGTGCGACGCACCGACCGTCTTGCTGCCGGCGTCGAGGACGACCCGGTCGGAGCGGCGGCTGATCACGGAGGCGAGGACGGTGACCGCCCAGCCGAACCGCGGATCGAGTCCGCGGTGGTGGCCGTCCATCGTCGCGTACGAGCCGGGCTGGATCTCCGTCACCCCGGGATACCGCGAGGTGACCTCCCAGGTCCCGGTCCCGGCCGCGGTGACGATCTCGCAGGGGAGCCCGTTCGCGGCGAGATGGGAGGCGATGCCCGTGAAGTAGGCCATCGCCTCGCGGGCCATCGCATGGCGCTTGTCCGCGTCGAACTCGAGCGAGCAGTGGCCCTCGTAGCCGGTCACGCCCATGAAGCGCAGGCCGGGCGCGTCCGCGATCCGGCGGGCCAGCGCGAGCGCCTCCTCCGGGGAGGCCACGCCGCACCGGTGCATGCCCTCGTCCACGTCCACGAGGACGCCGATCGTGCTGCCCGCGGCCACGGCCGCGTGGGACAGGGCGTCCACGTGGACCGGATCGTCGGCCGCCACCTTGACGTCCGCCTCGCGGGCCAGGAGCGCCAGGGCTCGCGTCCGCTCCGCGCCCACGACCTCGTTGATGACGAACACGTCCCGGATCCCGGCCCGCGCCATCACGATCGCCTCCCAGACGGTGGCGCAGCCAACGCCGGAGGCTCCGTACTCCACCTCCATCCGGGCGATGTGCGGGCTCTTGTGGACCTTGACGTGGGCCCGCAGGGCGGTGGGGCTGCCCGCCATCTGCTCCGCCATGAAGCCGAGGTTGGCCTTCAGGACATCGAGGTCGAGGAGGAGGGTCGGGGTGGACAGCTCGTCCCGGGTCCGCCCGAGGTCCGGGCCGTAGAGCTCGAGCACGCGTTCGTGCGCCTCGGTGACCAGGGGCAGGGGATCCTGCATCGTCGGGCTCTCCTTCGTTCGGCGCACGCGGGGCGCCTGGTCTCGGGCGGCCGCTACTGCGAGCTGCCGCGGGCGGTGATCGGCCAGCAGTCCACGATCATGCCGCCGCGGCTGACCCAGACGTGGTCGTGGAGGTTGAACGTGGTTCGCACCTGGCCTGGCGTCAGGTCGAGCTGGGCGCCAAGTTCCGGCACCGGATCGTCGAGGGTGACGGTGGCGTGCTCGTCACCCATCACGATGGTGTGGGCCGCGAAGCCGATCGGGACGGGCGGTCCGTACTCCATGCCCACGACGCGCCGCCCGATGTCGAGCACGACGCGCCCCGGGTGCCGGCTGATGACCGTGCCCCGCAGGGAGACGGCGCAGCGGAACGGCAGGTCCATCACGAGGAGCTCCGGTTCCATCAGGGCATAGACGCCGGCCTGGATCTCCGTGATCGCCGGGTGGGCGATCGCCTCCGCCAGCGTGGAGGTCCCCGCCGCCGAGACCGTCTCGACGCGGAACCCGGCCTCGCGCAGGGCTGCGGCGGTCCGGGCGAGGGTCGCATAGGCGCCGGCGATCTGGTTGTCCCGATCCGGCTCCCGCAGGCGGACGCGGCCCTCGTACCCCATGACGCCACGCAGCTCGAGGTTCGGGGCGCCGTCGATGGCCCGGGCGAGGCGCAGGGCATCCTCCTCGGACGAGACACCGCACCGGTGGAGGAGGATGTCCACGTCGATCAGCACGCCGATCGTCGTGCCGGCCTGCACGGCGGCCCGCGAGAGGGCCTCGACCGGCCCCGGGTCGTCCGCGGCCACGGTGATGCGGGCCCGGTGCCCGAGGGCCGCCAGGCGGGCGACCTTGCCGGGGTCCACGACCTCGTTGGCGACGAGGACGTCATCGAGCCCGGCGTCCACCATCGCCTCGGCCTCGCCGACGGTCGCGCACGTGATCCCCACCGCGGAGCCCCCGAGCTGGCGGCGCGCGATGTCCGGCGTCCGGTGGGTCTTGACGTGCGGCCGCACGGTCTTGCCGGTGCCCTCGAGGAGAACCGCCATCGCCCGGACGTTGGCATCGAGCACATCGAGATCGACGACCAGTGCAGGCGTGGAGAGAGCGGGGACGGAGGTCCCGGCGCGCGACGGTGCCGAGGTGCTCATCGGTCCGCTCCGGTGCGCCCGGCGATCCGCTCGAGGATCGGGTCGTACAGCGCACCGCGCCCGGGGTCGGGCTCGAAGCGCCGGGCCACCCGCACCATCTCCGCGACCGCACCGGACACGGACGGATAGACGCCCGCCCCGACGCCGGCGAGGATCGCCGCCCCGAAGGCGCCCGGCTCCTGCTGCGCGACGACCTCGACCGGAACGCCGGTGACATCGGCGAGCAGCTGCATCCACCACGCGTTCCGCGAGCCCCCGCCGCTCGCCCGCACGGTGGCGGGCGGCAGGCCGTGCCCGCGCAGGACGTCCAGGC
>JBAXFC010000098.1:0-9710 GCA_037140135.1 Chloroflexota bacterium | reverse complement strand
CGCTCACCCGCTCGAACTCCTCGAGAGCGCCGCCACTGCCGTCGCCGGGGGTGATCTCACAACCCGCTCCGGCCTTTCGGCGCGCAGCGACGAGCTGGGGTCCCTGGGCCGCTCGTTCGACGCGATGGCCGCCGACCTCGAGCAGGGTGAGGCCGCTCGCCGTCGCTTCTTCGCCGATGCCGCCCACGAGATGAAGACGCCCCTCTCGGTCATCGACGCGACCGCGGCAGCCGTGCTGGACGGCGTGTACCCGTACGACCACCGGCATCTCGAGACGATCCGCGCCCAGGCCCGCCTCCTCGCCCGGATCGTGGACGATCTGCGGACGATCAGCCTCGCCGAGGCCGGGGCGCTGCCGCTTGCGAAAGCCCCGGTCGCGCTCGATGACGTCGCCCGCGCGATCGTGTCGGCGTTCGAGGCCCGCGCGCTCGTTCGCGCCATCACGCTCGGCGTCGCGCCCGGCCCCGGCCGCATCGTCCGGGCGGACCGTGACCGGCTGACCCAGGCGGTCGCGACCATGGTGGACAACGCGATCCGTCACGCGCCCGCGGGCGGCCACGTGACCATGCGCTTCGGACCATCGCCCGCCGCACCGGGACGCGCCCGCCTCGAGGTCGCCGACGACGGTCCGGGGATCGCCGACACCGACCTCGCCCACCTCTTCGACCGCTTCTACCAGGCGGACGTGGCGCGGGACCGGGCGTCCGGCACCTCCGGCCTCGGCCTTGCCATTGCGCGGGCCATCGCCGAGGCGCACGGCGGGAGCGTGGGTGCCGCCAACCGGCCCGAGGGTGGGGCCCGCTTCTGGATCGACATCCCGGAGTAGGACACGGAGCCGGGACGCGCGGGCCGCACGCAATCGACCCGAGCGCGGTTGCGTACTTGCGCAACCAGCCAACTGACCTGCACAACGGGGTCCGAACCGCCCCCGGTCCGGTCGCCTCCCACGTGTACGGTGACCCCATGAACGTCGTCATCATCGGAGGCGTCGCGGGCGGCATGTCCGCGGCTGCGCGCCTGCGCCGGCTCGACGAGTCGGCGACCATCACCGTCATCGAGCGCAGCGGCAACGTCTCGTTCGCCAACTGCGGCCTGCCGTACCACGTGGGCGGAGTGATCGAGCGCCGCGATGCACTCCTGCTCCAGACCCCGGCCTCGCTGGGTGCCCGTTTCCGCCTCGACGTGCGTGTCCGCCACGAGGCGATCGCGATCGACCGCGAGCGACGCGTCGTGATCGTCCGCGATCTCGATACCGCGCGCGACGTGGAGCTCCCCTACGACGCCCTGGTCCTCTCGACCGGCGCCCGTCCGGTCCGCCCGCCGATCCCCGGTATCGAGCGCGCGCTCTCGCTGCGCAACATCGAGGACACGGATGCCCTGGTCCAGGCCGTCGAGGGCATCCGGACCGCGGTGGTCATCGGCGGCGGCTTCATCGGTCTCGAGATGGCCGAGAATCTCGTTCGCCGGGGCATCGCGACGGCAGTCGTCGAGGCGACGGACCAGGTGATGGCGCCGCTCGACCCGGAGATGGTGGAGCCCGTCCACCGCCGGATCCGGTCCCGGCACGTGGACCTGCGGCTGGGGGTCGCGGTCACGGCCATCGAGGCCGACTCCGTCGTCCTGGCCACGGGCGAGCACCTGCCGGCCGACCTCGTGATCGCATCGATCGGCGTCCGCCCCGAGAGTGACCTGGCCCGGGCCGCCGGCCTCGAGGTTGGACCTCGCGGCGGGATCGTGATCGACGACCGGTTCCGGACCAGCGACCCGCACGTCTACGCCGTGGGCGATGCCGTCCAGAAGCACGACGCGATCGACGGCTCGGACGTGCTCGTGCCGCTCGCCCAGACCGCCAATCGCCAGGGCCGGTTCGTCGCCGACGTCATCGCCGGACGGCCGGGAACCGATCGCGGGGTCCTGGGCACGGCCATCGTGGGCGTCTTCGGGTTGCAGGTGGCGGTCACCGGCTGGAACGAGAAGCGTCTCCGGGCGGCCGGACGCCCGTACCTCGCCATCCACACGCACCCGGGGTCGCACGCCGGCTACTACCCGGGCGCCTCGACCATGTCCCTCAAGCTGCTCGTGGATCCCGAGACGGACCGGATCCTCGGTGCCCAGGGGGTTGGCCACGACGGCGTGGACAAGCGGATCGACGTCATCGCCACCGCGATGGCCGGCGGCCTGACCGCGAGCGACCTCGCGGACCTCGAGCTCGCCTACGCCCCCCAGTTCGCCTCGGCCAAGGACCCGGTGAACATGCTCGGGTACGTCGCGATGAACACGCGCAGTGGCCTGACACCCACCATCCAGTGGCACGAGCTGGCGGACGCGATGGCCGCCGGCTTCACTCTGATCGACGTGCGCTCCGCGGACGAGCATCGGCGCGGCTCGATCCCGGGCTCCATCCTGCTGCCCGTGGACAGCCTGCGCGACCACCTCGACGAGGTGCCCTCGGGCCCGGCCATCATCCACTGCGCGGTCGGCGTCCGCGGCCACGTTGCGGCCCGGATCCTGCGCCAGCACGGCTGGGAGGACGTGCGCAACCTCGACGGTGGCTACACCACCTGGGCGGCGGGCGTCGGACGGCCCTGACGGCCGCCGGGACAGCCGGGCTACTTGTCCTCGACCGCGACCTTCTCGAGGCTCAGCGCGTACGCCGGGCAGCAGTCCACCGCGCGCTGGGCGTCCTGGAGCAGGCCGGTCGTGATGCTCGTGGGCAGCAGGATCGGGAACCGCCAGTCATCGAGCACGACGAGATCGGGGGCGTAGTCGCCGCACAGGCCGTAGCCGTCACACTTGATCCAGTCGACCTTGAGGCGCCACTCGGTCTTCATCGGCCGGCTCCTGCCTTCGCTCCGGTCGCCAGGCACCGCTTGTGCGCCTGGTGGCTCCTGAAGTCCTCGGCGAACACGTCGAGCGCGCTCGCCATCATCTGCACGGCACCGTCCGGGTGGCGGCAGGCGCCGCGCCCGCCGACGATCCCCACCCAGCGCCGGACGTCCTCGAGATCCTGCTTCTGGGCCTTGCCGCCGGCGATCCGGGCGGTGGCCTCCGCGATCGCCGCGAGGCCGTACAGGCACGGGCCGCACTGGCGGGCGGAGCCTGCGGCGAGGAACGTGATGATGTCCGCGGTGACGGCCACGCCGCACGAGGCGGCCGGCAGCATGCCGATGATCCCGCAGCCGAAGGCGAGGCCCTGGCGCTTCATCACGGCCGGATCGAGGGCGACACGCCAGGCGTCCGTCGCCCGCGCCCACGTCCCGAAGTAGCCGCCGAGGAGTACGGCGCCCACGTCGGCCGTGACGCCGCCGGCGTCCGCGACCACCTCGCCGAGCGGGGTGCCGAGATCGATCTCGCGGACGCCGGGGTCGCGCACGGGACCCGACAGCGTGACCAGCGAGGTTCCCTTGGACTCAAGGCGGCCCACCGAGCGGTACCACTCGGGCCCGAAGCGGGCGATCAGCGCCGTGTAGGCAAGCGACTCCACGTTCTGCACCAGCGTCGGCCGGCCGTCCACGCCCTTCTCGGACATCCGCGGACCGGTGGTCGGCCGGGCGTCGCGGCTGTTCACGTAGTGGACGACCGCGGTGGCCTCACCGGCCACGTAGCCGATGGGCGCCTCCACGAGCCGGACATCGGGGCGGATGGTGTCCGCCCGCTCGGCGATGACCCGGCCCATCGAGGCCACGGCCGCCTCATGCTCCCGGCCCACGTAGATGAAGATCTCGGCGGAGCCCAGGCACTCCGCGGCCAGCACCGCCCCGTCGAGGACGAGGTGGGGCCGCTTCTCCATGAGCACGCGGTCCTTGGCGCTGGCGGGCTCGCCCTCGGCGCCGTTGGCGACGATCACCGGGCGTCCACCCTGGTGGCTCGCGAGGGCGCGCCACTTGCGCCCGACGGGAAAGCCTGCCCCGCCCCGGCCCAGCAGGCCGCTCGCCTCGAGATCCGCCACGAGGTGCCGGGTGGCGGCACCGTGGGGAAGCGCACCGAGGCGCGCCCCGTGGGCGGCGAAGGACTCGGCGGCACCGTCGAGGGGCGGGCCGTCGAGGAGGCGGAGCTCGTCGGGAGGGGTGATCAAGCGGGGGATCCTCGGGGAGGGTTCGGCGGGTCGGGGCTACAACGTGGAGGCGGCACCGGTCGGGAAGGTTTCGGTCGTCATCGGGCGGCTCGGGAGGAGGGCGTTGCCGGGACCCTGGCTGCCCCGCCGTCCGTGGTCGTCATCTCCCCCCGTTCCTCGCAAGCGCGGTGGTGCCGAATACCGGGTCCCGCGCGGCCGGCGGGGACATGGGCATGATCGCACCCGCGGCCGATCCGGGTGCCAGCCGCCGCCCGAGGGCCCGGGTGCCCGCCGCCGCGCGACACGGACTCTGCCCGGAAGGACATTGCGCCGGGCATCGCCGGCTTCTAGGCTTGCCGCGTGAGCACGCTCGGAGCGCCCACCCGGCCGGGTCGGGAGCGCATCCAGGGGCCGGTCGCGGCATCCGCCGCATCCGCATCCTTGCCCGTCACGGAGGCCGCCTGCGAGCTGGGGCTGGACATCCGCGGAACCCCGGCGATCATCCGGCAGGTCGCGGCGGCAGCGGACGCGGGGACCGTCGGGCGCCTGGTGGCACTGCTCTAGACACCTCACGGTGCCGCCGCGGTGCAGCGCCTGCTCGCGCCGCACGGCGGGCCCGCGGTCCAGCGCTGGGCGGTGACCCTGCCCGCCGGCACGACGGACGGCCAGAAGGTCCTCGACCACATGGCCAAGAGCTCGCCGTACGCGCAGACCGGTGCCTGGGCGCGGACCTTCGTCAAGCTCGACTGGGGCGGCGACCCGGTCTTCGCGACGTCGGGCGGCACGACCACCGCGACCGTCAAGAACCCGACGGTGACCAGGTCGGCGAGGGTGGACATGCCCACCTGGGCGCCCACCGACGCGACCATGGCGTCGGCGTGGGCGAAGGCGATGACGGAGCTGCGAACCCACGAGACCGAGCACGAGAAGGTGGCCACGACCTGGGAGACAACCCTCCGGTCCCGGCTCACCGCGCTGAGCGTGACGCTCCCCAAGCAGGATCTCGCCGAGTTCAAGAAGGCGGTCCAGGCCAGCTGGGACGCCTGGCTGATCGAGCACCAGGCCGACCAGACGGCCCTCGATCCGTACACCGTCACCCTCGACATGAGCGGGGGCGACGGCTAGCGGCCATCGGGCGCGTCGTGCGCGCGCACCGGGCAGGTGTCCCGTCGGCGACCGGCGCGCGCAACCGGCTCCCCACGGTGGCCTCCACCGTCCTACAGTCCCCCCATGAGCGAGATCGCGCGCACCTGCTGGTGGCTGAAGGAAGCCCTGTCCCACCCCGAGTTCGCGGGCGATCCGGCGCCTGCCCTCGCCGCCGACACGACGGCGGACGTGGTGATCCTCGGCGGCGGCTACACCGGCCTCTGGACAGCCTGGCATCTCAAGCGCCTGTCGCCAGGGATCGACGTGGTGGTCCTCGAGCAGGACGAGTGCGGCTTCGGGCCGTCGGGCCGGAACGGCGGCTTCATCAACGGCTTCTACGACCATGCCGGCGCGCTGCTCGAGTTCTTCGGTCGCGAGGGGGCGCTCGCGGTGATCGAGGCCGGCGCCCGGACCATCGGGGAGCTCGAGGCCTGGATGGCGGTCTACAAGGTGGACGCCTGGTTCCGCCAGGACGGCTACATCGGCGTGGCGTCGGCGCCCCGCCAGGCCGGCGGCTGGGAGGAGCCGATCGCGGTCGCCCGCGAGCTCGGGATCGAGGACCACTACCGGGTCCTGGACAAGGCCGCCCTCGCCGCCTACTGCACCTCACCGGTCTTCGAGGGCGGCCACCTCGTCCTCGACGGCGGCACCGTCCAGCCCGCCCGCCTCGTGCGCGGCCTGCGACGCGTGTGCATGGAGGCCGGCGTCCGCATCTACGAGCACACGCGTGCCGAGCCGCTGCGGCCCGGCCCCCGGGTCGAGGTCCGGACGCCGGGCGGGACGGTCCGTGCGAGTCAGGCCGTCGTGGGTGTCAATGCGTGGATGGGCACCTGGCCCGGCTTCGGCAACAAGGTGGTCGCCCGCGGCTCGTACATGGCGATCACGGCGCCCGCCCCGGAGCGCCTGGCGGAGATCAACTGGACGACCGGCGTCTCCATCTACGACTACCGGGCGGCGATCCGCTACCTGCGGACGACGCCGGACGGGCGGATCGCGCTGGGCGTGGGCGGCGAGCGCGGAACCTGGACCGGCGCCATCGGCGAGGGCTTCGACAACGACGAGACCGGGACCCAGCACGCCATCGATGCCATCCACCGCTTCTTCCCGGGCTTCCGCGACGTGCCCATCGAGGCCCGCTGGGGCGGTCCCATCGATGTCTCCGGAACCCACCTCCAGTTCGTCGGCACGCTGCCCGGTGGTCGCGTCCACTACGGCGTGGGCTACACCGGCAACGGCGTGGGACCCTCGCACCTCGTGGGCAAGATCCTTGCCGCCCGGTCCCTCGGGATCGAGAACGAGGACACGCGCCTGCCGTTCGTGGACATGGAGCCCAAGCGCTGGCCGCCGCAGCCGCTGCGCAGCGTCGGGGCCGCCATCTGCAACGCCGCCACCGTGCGCCGCGATGACGTCCTCGATGCGGGGGGGTCGGTGGATCCGGTGACCGACTTCCTGGCCAGGCTGCCCCGGCGCATGGGGTACCACGTCGGCGCCTGACGCCGGTGCGCGGCGGGTGCCGGAGGGGCGTCAGTCCGGGTCGCCGACCTCGGCGCGCTCGAGCAGGTCCATCGACGGCAGCAGGTCGATGTAGAGACCACCGGCGAGGTGGCCCAGCTCGTGCTGCATCGCGCGGGCGAGGAACCCCTTGCCCTTGAGCTTGACCTTCTTGCCGTGCCGGTCACGGGCCTCGAGCGACGCGGTGAGCGCCCGCGGGGTCGGCGCATAGAAGCCGGCCACCGAGAGACAGCCCTCGTTGTCGTCCGAGACGCCGTCCGTCCGGAGCATCACGGGATTGACCAGCTCCCAGAGGTGGGCCTCGATCTCGATGACGCACACGCGTTCCGGTCGGCCGATCTGGTTGGCGGCCAGGCCCACGCCCGGCGCCGCCCGCATCGTGTCGATCATGTCGTCGATCAGGCGGCCCAGCTCGCGGTCGAACCGGACGACCTCGACCGCGGGACGGCGCAGCTCCGGCGCGCCGAGCTGGAGGGTGGGCAGGACGGCCATCGTCCCCTCCTACGCGGTGCGCCCGAGGATGGCGCGCAGCATCGCGTTGAACTTCGCCTCGTCGGCGTCCATCGCGAAGTGCACGTTGGCGGGCTTGCGGCTCCGGAAGCGGAAGTCGCAGACCGTTCGCCCCACCGACAGCTCGCCGCCGGTCTCCACGTCCACGGGGATGAAGTGGGTGGTGATCACGGACGGGTCGATGATCGCGCAGACCGCGAGCGCGTCGTGGACAGGGGCCGCGCCGGCCCGGTGCATCGGCTGGGTGGCGTCGTAGCCCTCGATCCGCTTGAGCACGAAGCGCGCGGCGGCCTCGCCGGCCGGCGTGCCCAGCGCCCGCAGCGCCTCCGCATCCTCCTTGGAGACGAGCGCCCGGTGGGTGGCATCGAGCGGGACCACCCGGATCGGGCGCCCGCAGTTGAACACGATGTGTGCGGCCTCGGGGTCCAGCCAGATGTTGAACTCGGCCGAGGCGGTCGCGTTGCCGTGATCATGGGCGCCGCCCATGATCACGATCTCCGGGATGCGATCGAGGATCCGGGGCTCCTTCTGCATCGCGGTCGCGACGTTGGTCAGCGGGCCCACCGGGACCAGGGTGATGTCGCCGTCCGACGCGAGGTATGTGTCGATCAGCCAGTCCACCGCGTGCTGGTCGCCTGCCTTGATCGTCGCCTCGGGCAGGTCCAGCTTGTCGCCGTGGATCAGCGTGGCGGGGTTGACCTGGTGGGCCTGTGGACGGGCAAGGGGCCGGGACATCCCGCGATGGACGGGCACCTCCGGCATCCCGATCCACTCGAACACGCGGAGCGTGTTCTCCACGCACGAGTCGAGCACGGTGTTCCCGTTCACGACCGTCGCTCCGACGAGCTCGATGTCGGGCGAGAGGGCGGCGGTCATGAGCGCGACCGCGTCGTCGGTGCCGGTGTCCACGTCGAGGATGATCTTGGTAGCCATGCCACCAGTGTGCCGCACGTCACCGGTGCGCGATAGGCTGCGGGGGTGGAGACGCGGCCCAAGGTCACGGTCATCGTCCCGGTGCACAACCCGGGCCCGGCGCTGGAGCGCTCGATCGCCTCGGTGCTCGCCCAGACCATGCCGCCGGGCGACCTCGAGGCCATCTTCGTGGACGACGGCTCCACCGATGGCTCCGGAGCCAGGCTCGACGAGGTCGCGGCGGCGAGTCCCCACGTGCGGGTCCTGCACATTCCCGCATCCGGCAGTCCGGGCCGGCCGCGCAACCTCGCGCTCGCCGAAGCCCGGGGCGACTACGTGCAGTTCCTCGACGCGGACGACCGGCTGGCCCCGGGCGCAGCGGAGCGGGGCCACGCGACGGCCGTCCGCAACGGCGCCGACATCGTCGTGGCCAAGCTGGTCAGCGATTTCCGGAGCGTGAGCTGGGACCTGTTCCGCACCTCCCGCGAGGCGTGCTCGGTCCTTGACGCACCGCTGATCGCCAACCTGACGGTGAGCAAGCTGTTCCGCACCGCGTTCCTGCGCGAGCACGACATCCGCTTCCCGGAGGGCTGGTCGAAGATCGAGGACGAGCGCTTCGTCGTGCGCGCCTACCTCGCGGCCCGCGTCGTCTCCGTCGATGCGGACGAGCCCGCGTACTTCTACTGCGGCCGGGCCGATGGCGGGAACCTCTCGTCGGCACCGGTCGATCCCGGGACCTACTGCGAGCACCTGCGCGAGATCCTCGGCCTGGTCACGGCGGGCGTTGAGGCCGGCGAGCCGAGAACCCGTCTCCTGCGCCGCTTCTACCGGACCGACATGCTGGGCCGCCTGGGCGACGAGGCCTATCTCGCGGGCGAGGACGCGTACCGGTCGGCGGTCTTCGCGTCCGTGCGCGCCCTCGCGCTCGAGACGATGGACGACGAGGTCCACGCTGGGCTGGGCGCCCTCCTCCGCCTCCGCTCGACGCTCCTGCGCGAAGGACGGCCGGAGGCCCTGCTCGACCTGGCCCGGCGCTCGCTGGACCTGCGGCTCGACGTCGTCGCCGGGCCCGTGGAGACGACGGGCGGCGGCCTCCAGGTCCCTGTCCGGGCCGGGGTCCACTGGGCCGACGGCACACCGCTGGCCCTCGTCCGCGACGGCGACCGGCTGCTCCTCGATCCGCGCCTGGTGGACGGCGTGACGCCCGAACCGTTCGACGTGGCCGGCGACGTGGACCGGCTGCGGCTCATCGCGGCCATGCGGGATCGCGACACGGCGGTGGAATGGGTGGTTCCCCCCGGCGGGCGCGTGACGTTGCGCCCGGTCGGGTCGGGAACGGTGTCGCCGGTCCTGCACGGCAGCCTTGCGCTGGATCCCGATGGGGTGGGACCTGGGCGGCGATCGCTCGATCCCGGCGCCTGGGAGGTCATCGTCCGGGTGCGGGGCCTCGACCACGACCTGCGCACGCCGCTCCTGGCCGGCCGCAGGCCACCGGTTGCCCTGCCGGCCCGGCTCCTGCGGCGGCCCCCGGGTCTCGCCCGAGCGGAGGTCGTCCCCGGGGAGCCGGTCGTCATCC
>JBAXFC010000097.1:0-9743 GCA_037140135.1 Chloroflexota bacterium | reverse complement strand
GTCTACGGGGCCCTGCTGGCGGGCGTGGTGCTCATCGTGCTGCTCGTCCTGCGCCGGATCACGCTCAAGAGCTACGTGCCCTTCGGGCCTTTCCTCATCCTCGGGGCGATGGCCGCCATCCTGCTCGTTCCGTAGGCCGGGCCGCCGGGCCCTTCTGGGCCGGACGGCCTGTTCCAGCCGCTTGACGCGCTGCTAGCATCCGCGCCATGGGACGGACGCAGCATGACTTCATCGTCGTCGGTGGTGGCTCCGCGGGCAGTGCGCTCGCCAACCGGTTGAGCGCCGCGCCGGCCAACAGGGTCCTCGTGCTCGAGGCCGGCCGGCCGGACTACCGGTTCGACGCCTTCGTGCAGATGCCGGCCGCGCTGACGTACCCGATCGGGTCCAAGTACTACGACTGGAAGTACGAGTCCGAGCCCGAGCCGTTCATGGGCGGCCGCAAGATCTACCACGCCCGGGGCAAGATCCTGGGCGGGTCCTCCTCGATCAACGGGATGATCTTCCAGCGCGGCAACCCCCTCGACTACGAGCGCTGGGGGGCGGACCCGGGGATGGACACCTGGGACTACGCGCACTGCCTGCCCTACTTCCGGCGCATGGAGACCTGCGTCGCAGCCGACCTCGACGATCCGTTCCGCGGCAAATCCGGTCCGCTGGTCCTGGAGCGGGGTCCGGCGACCAACCCGCTGTTCGGCGCCTTCTTCGAGGCGACCAGGCAGGCCGGCTACCAGCTGACCGAAGACGTCAACGGCTACCGCCAGGAGGGCTTCGCGCCGTTCGACCGGAACATCCGCAACGGCCGCCGGCTCTCCGCGTCCCGGGCGTACCTGCACCCGGTGATGGGCCGCAGGAACCTCGAGGTCAAGACGCGCGCGCTCGTCACCCGCGTCCTGTTCGAGGGGACGCGCGCCGTGGGCGTCGAGTACACGACCGGCAAGGACAAGGTCGAGCGCGCGTACGCCGGGACCGTGGTCCTCGCGGGCGGCTCCATCAACTCCCCGCAGCTCCTCCAGCTCTCCGGCGTGGGCAACGCGGACGAGCTCAAGACCCTGGGCGTCGCGCCGGTCGCCAACGTCCCGGGCGTGGGCGAGAACCTCCAGGACCACCTCGAGGTCTACGTCCAGTACGGCTGCAGGCTGCCGGTCTCCATGCAGCCCGCGCTCCAGCCGTGGCGGGCCCCCTTCATCGGCGCCCAGTGGCTGTTCATGCGCAAGGGACCGGGGGCCACCAACCACTTCGAGGGAGGCGGCTTCGCCCGCTCCAATCCGTCGGAGCGGTATCCCAACCTGATGTTCCACTTCCTGCCGCTCGCGATCCGCTACGACGGCTCCAAGCCGAAGGGTGGCCACGGCTACCAGGTCCACATCGGCCCGATGTACTCCGACGCCCGGGGCTCGGTGAAGATCAAGAGCACGGACCCGACGGTCCACCCGGCGCTCCGCTTCAACTACCTCTCAACCGAGCAGGACCGGCGCGAGTGGGTCGAGGCGGTCCACGTGGCCCGCACCATCCTCAACCAGAAGGCGTTCGAACCGTTCAACGCGGGTGAGACGTCGCCCGGCCCGTCGGTCGCGACGGACCAGGAGATCCTTGCCTGGGTGGCCAAGGACGCCGAGACGGCCCTCCACCCGTCCTGCACGGCGAAGATGGGCACCGACGCCATGGCGGTCCTCGACCCCCTCACCATGGGCGTTCACGGCGTGGACGGCCTCAAGGTGGTCGATGCCTCCTCGATGCCCTACGTGACCAACGGCAACATCTACGCCCCGGTGATGATGCTGGCCGAGAAGGCCGCCGATCTCGTCCTGGGCAACACGCCGCTCCCGCCGGAGCCGGTGGAGTTCTTCCGGCAGACGCCCGGCTGACGGCACGTCCGGCCCGCTGACAGGTGCGTCCCCACACCGACGGCTCCGCCGAGACCGGCACCGCGCCCACGACGCTGGTGCTCGGCTGTGGCGCGCTCGGGCGGGAGCTGGTCGAGCTCGTGCGCGCCGACGGCCTCGAGGGGGTCCTCGAGGTCCGCTGCCTCCCCGCGTCGCTCCACAACCGGCCGGAGCGCATCGCCGGAGCGGTGGACGCGAAGCTGCGCGAGGCCGCCGGCAGGTACGAGCGCGTCTTCGTCGCCTACGCGGACTGCGGCACCGGCGGTGAGCTGGACCGCGTCCTCGAGGCGCACGGTGTGGAACGCCTCCCCGGCGCCCACTGCTACGCGTTCTACGCCGGGCAGGCGGCCTTTGACGCGATCCAGGACGCGGAGCCCGGCACCTTCTACCTCACCGACTTCCTCGCCCGCAGCTTCGACTCGCTGGTGATCCGGGGCCTCGGTCTCGACCGCCATCCGCACCTGCTGCCGGTCTATTTCGCCAACTACCGGCGCCTCGTCTTCCTCTCCCAGCACGAGGACCCCGCCCTCCTCGTGGCTGCCCGGGCCGCCGCCGACCGCCTGGGCCTTGCCTTCGAGCACCGGCACACCGGCTTCGGCGAGCTTGGCTCCGCGATCGCGGCACTCGGGCGCCCGACGGGGGCCGGGGACCCCGACGCCGGACCATGACATTCCGCCCTGCCGAACAACTTCCCACGGCAGGCGTGGCCGGGGCATACGGACCGCCACTCGCGGGGCCGGACCGGCCCGCCGCGACCCGGACCCGGCAGGGAGGAGGAGCCCGACCCGTGGCTGCAGCACGCTTGTACCCGTTCCCCGTGTGGAGCGCGGCATGACCTCGGACTTCCCCGTCCATCCTGCGCTTGCGACGCCAATGCCCGCCGTGACCGGCTCGGCCACGGCCTCGATCACCGTCCGCAACCTGTGGAAGGTCTTCGGGCCGGCCGAGCACAAGGTCATCGGCACCCCGCTCGCCCAGCTTCACCGCGACGAGCTGCGCGAGCAGCACGGCTCCAACGTTGCCGTCCGTGACGTCAGCTTCGACGTCAAGCCCGGCGAGGTCTTCGTCGTGATGGGCCTCTCCGGCAGCGGCAAGTCCACCCTGATCCGCTGCCTCACGCGGCTCGTGGAGCCCACCGCGGGCGAGGTCCTGCTCGACGGCGAGGACCTCCGCACGGCCAGCCAGGCACGCCTGCGCGAGCTGCGCCGGCACCGGATGTCGATGGTCTTCCAGCATTTCGGCCTGCTGCCCCACCGGCGCGTCATCGACAACGTCGCCTTCGGCCTCGAGGTTCGCGGCGAGGGCCGCAAGGCCCGCCATGATCGCGCCGCCGAGATGCTCTCGCTGGTCGGCCTCGAGGGCCAGGAGGACCGCTACCCGGACCAGCTCTCGGGCGGCATGCAGCAGCGCGTCGGCCTTGCCCGGGCGCTGGCCGTGGATCCCGAGGTCATGTTCTTCGACGAGCCGTTCAGCGCCCTCGACCCGCTGATCCGGCGCGACATGCAGAACGAGGTCCTGCGCCTCCACCACGAGGTGGGCAAGACCATGATCTTCATCACCCACGACCTCGCCGAGGCGCTCAAGCTGGGCGACCACGTCGCGATCATGCGCGCGGGCCAGATCGTCCAGATCGGCCGGCCGGAGGAGATCGTGGGCGCCCCCGCGGACGACTACGTCGCGGACTTCGTCCAGGACGTGCCCAAGTCCTACGTGCTCACCCTCGGCTGGATCATGCGCGAGGTCCGGCCCGAGGATCCACTCGACGGTCCCGAGTTCCCGTCCTCGACCATCATCCGGTCCGCCGTCCACGTGGCCGCGGAGACGTCCCGCCCGATCCGGGTCGTGGACGACGGCAGGCTCGTGGGCATGGTGGATCGCGTGCAGATCCTGACCGCTATCGCGGGCGTCGAGCACGAGGCGTGACCACCCTGCGTGCGGGTGTCGCGCCCGCCTCCCCGCCGCGCTTCTCGCGGCGGGCGATCGCGCTCGCCCTCGGGGCGCTGGCGGTCGTCATCTGGATCGTGTTCCGGGGCCAGCTGACGCTGCCCCACAACGATGACTACGGCCTGTTCAACTGGCTCAACGGGCTCAAGGAGTGGGTGGACCAGAACCGGTCCGTCCTGGCCCCCGTGCGAGCCTTCATCGCCGGGCTTGTCACCTTCTTCGACGATGTGCTCGCCTCGCTGGGCTGGCCCGGCGTCATCGGCGTCGCGGCCGCCATCGGCTTCTTCTTCGGCGGCCTGCTCCCGGCCCTGCTCGCCACCATCGGCTTCTCCCTGCTCGGGATGATGGGGCTCTGGGACGACAGCATGGCCGTCCTCTCGATGATGATCGCGGCGGTGTCGCTGGCGCTCCTCATCGGCTTGCCGATCGGCATCCTGGCCGGGCGCAGCGAGCGGTTCGCCTCGTTCCTCTCGCCCATCCTCGACTTCATGCAGATCATGCCCACGCTCGCCTACCTGGCGCCGATCACGCTCCTGTTCCTGATCGGGACGCCGCCGTCCACGGTGGCCACCCTGATCTTCGCGATCCCGGCCACGATCCGGATCACCGCGCTCGGCGTGCGGGGCGTCTCCGCCACCGCCGTGGAGGCGGGCCGCTCGCTGGGCGCCACGGAGCGGCAGCTGCTGGCCAAGGTCTACCTGCCGCTCGCCCGCCGGCCCATCGGCCTCGCGATCAACCAGACGATCATGCTCGCCCTCTCGATGGTGGTCATCACGTCCCTCATCGGGGCCCCCGGGCTGGGCCATGTGCTGCAGGTCGCGCTGTCCAAGGTGAACGTCGGCCAGGCCTTCGACGCGGGCATCGCCATCGTGATCCTCGCGATCGTGCTGGACCGCCTCACCTACTCGATGATGCAGTGGCTCGATCCGCGCGAGCGGGCCCGCCACCGCCGCCGTGGCGGCCGGCTGGTCGCCATCGGCGTGCCGGTCGCCCTGCTCGCCATCGGCCTCCTGGCGCCCATGTTCATCGACGCCACCAGGTTCCCGGACCTGGTCGCCTTCTCGTTCGAGGACCCGGTCAACGCGCTCGTGACCTGGTTCACGGACACCGTCCACGTGTTCACGATCGGGTTCAAGGACGCCATCACCGTGGTCATCCTCAACCCGCTCGAGACGGTGCTGACCGAGGCTCCGTGGCTGCTGGTGCTCGGCGTGCTGGGGCTCGTCGCCTGGACCGTCTCCGGCCGCCGGGCCGCGGTCGTCGTGACTGTCAGCCTCGTCCTGATCGCGCTGCTGGGCCTCTGGGCCCATGCCATGGCCACCCTCGCCAACGTGGTGGTGGGCACGCTGCTGACCCTCGGGATCGGCCTCGTGTTCGGCATCCTGTCCGCCCGCAACGACCGGTTCCGCACCGTCCTGCGGCCCTTGCTCGACGTCGCCCAGACGCTGCCGGCGTTCGTCTACCTGATCCCCGCCCTCGCCCTGTTCAACCCCACCCGGTTCACCGCCATCGTGGCCGCCGTGATCTACGCCCTGCCGCCGGTGATCCGGCTGGTGGACGTGGGCATCCGCGGCGTCTCCGACACGGTGATCGAGGCGGCGACGGCGTCGGGCGCCACGAGCCGGCAGCTGCTCTGGAAGGTCCAGCTGCCGATGTCGCGCAAGGCGCTCCTGCTGGCCGCCAACCAGGGGATCGTCATGGTCCTGTCCATGGTCGTCATCGGCGCCCTCGTCGGGGCCGGGGCGCTAGGCTACGACGTCATCAACGGGTTCTCCCAGGGGCAGGCCTTCGGCAAGGGCCTCGCGGCCGGCCTGGCCATCGTCCTGCTGGGGATCCTGCTCGATCGCATCACCCAGGGTGCCGGCGGCAATCGCAGTGCCGGCGCGGAGAACGCCGGCTGATCCGGCACCAGGAGGAGGAAGTCCGTTCATGAACCGCACCAGCCTGCATCGGTGGCTGGCCGTCTCGGCCATCACCATGCTCATCGTCACCGGCTGCGCCAAGGGATCGGGCACCACGGCCGCGCCGGCCACGAGCGCCCCCGCGGCCACCGCGGCCGCCAGCAGCGGCACGAGCGCCGCCCCGACCGAGGTGACGTCGGCTGCTCCGGCCGCCGCCACGTGCAAGGGCAGCGGTGACAAGGGCACCGTCAACCTGATGATCAACCAGTGGGTCGGGGCGGAGGCGAACGTCGCCGTCGCGGCGTGCCTGCTGGCCCAGATGGGCTACGTCGTGAAGACGAGCGCTCTCGCCGAGGAGGTCGCCTGGCAGGGCTTCGACACCGGCGAGGTGGACGTCATCCTCGAGAACTGGGGCCACCCCGACCTCGAGAAGAAGTACATCACCGACACCAAGAAGGCCACCGACGCCGGCCCCAACGGCGTGACCGGCATCATCGGCTGGTACGTCCCGGGCTGGATGGTCGACAAGTACCCGGACATCACCGACTGGAACAACCTCAACAAGTACGCGGACATGTTCAAGACGTCCGAGTCCGGCGACAAGGGCCAGTTCCTCGGCGCCGACCCGACGTTCGTCCAGTACGACGAGGCCCTGATCACCAACCTCAAGCTCAACTACAAGGTCGTCTTCTCCGGCAGCGAGGCTGCGTCGATCACGGCCTTCCAGCAGGCGGACAAGAACCAGACGCCGCTGATCGGCTACTTCTACGACCCGCAGTGGCTCCTGAGCGAGATCAAGCTCGTCCAGGTCAAGCTGCCGGCCTACACCGCGGGCTGCGACGCGGACCTCAAGAAGGTTGCCTGCGACTACCCGTCCTACACGCTCAACAAGATCGTCCGCACCGACTGGCTGAACACGGCCGGCGATGCGGCGACGTTCATCAAGAACTTCAGCTGGTCCAACGCCGACCAGAACCAGGTCGCCGACCTGATCACGAACGGCGGCAAGTCCGACGAGGAGGCCGCCAAGATCTGGGTTGACGCCCACCCGGACACCTGGAAGGCCTGGATGCCCTGATCCCGCGCTGATCGAACGCCCGGGTCCGCGTCAGCGGACCCGGGCGTTCCCATGTCCGGACGTCCTCTATGAGGGGATTGCCGTTGCTTGGTAGACTCGCGGACGGAACGCCGGTTCCAAGGTCGTCTCGGGAGTGCCCTCCGGGGCGGCGCCAGGTCCGGCGGACGTCGCGCACGCGCGCAGCCGCTCGAGGGAGCGGCCGGCGGTGGCGGGCCGCCCGCCCGAGATGAGGTCGCCTGCTCGTTGACCCACCAGGACGAAACACAGCACTTTCCGCGGAGCCGCCGCGGCCATCGCAGCCGCCTGATGGTGGCGCTGCTGCTCGTACCGTTCCTGTTCGGCGCCCTCGCCGTTCCGGCCATCGCCCCGACCCCTGTGGCGGGCAACGAGCTGGCCGATGCCCAGGCTGCCCGCAAGGCCCTCGAGAAGAAGATCCGCGAGCAGAAGGCGCTGATCGCCACGATCAACGCCACGCAGGACCAGGTCGCGGGCGAGATCTCGCAGACGCAGGGCGAGCTCAACGGCATCACCGACAACCTGGCCACGACCCGGTCCCGGATCACGAAGCTCAACGGCGAGATCCGCAAGGTGCAGGCCTCATATGCGGTTCTCCTCACGCAGCTCGCCGACCTCGACGCCGAGCTGGCCACGATCGAGCAGCAGGAGACCGCCAAGAAGGAGGAGCTCGGCCGGCGCAAGGCCCAGCTCTCCGAGCGGATCCGGCAGGCCTGGGAGGACGAGCGGACCTCGCTGCTCGAGACGTTCCTGTCCGGGGCCACCTTCACCGACATGCTGGCCGCCATGAGCGCCCAGCTCGATGCCGCCGAGCAGGATCGGCTGCTTGCGCAGCAGATCGCACAGGACCGGGCGACGCTGCTCGAGCTCCACCAGACCGTCGAGTCGACCCGCGCCGACACGGAGACCATCCGCCAGGCGACCGCCGTCCAGCGCCAGAAGCTCGACCAGCGCAAGGCGGACCTCAAGGCGCAGACAGCCCAGCTGCGCCGCCTCGAGGCGGCCGCAAAGGATGCCCTCGCGTCCGAGCGGGCGAACTACGCGAAGCTGGCCGCGAACAAGGCCAAGCTGCGCAAGGCGCTCGCCACGGCGGCCGCGGCGCGCCGCAGGCTCCAGACCAGGATCGACAGGCTGGTCGCCGCCCAGGCCGGCAGCGGGAACATCCCGTCCGACTACAACGGCACGCTGGCGTGGCCCATGTCGGGTGCGGTGACCCAGGAGTTCGGCTGCACGGGCTTCTCCTGGGAGCCGCCATATGGCAGCTGCTCCCACTGGCACAACGGCATCGACCTCGTGTCCGCGTACGGCAGCCCGGTTCGTGCGGCAGGCCCCGGCCGGGTCGTGTACTGCGGCTGGAACTACCCCGACGGGTCGGATCCGGCCTGGATCGTGATCATCGCCCACTCGTCACGACTGACCACCTGGTACGGACACCTGGTCCCGGGCTGTCCGGCGGGCGCCGGCTCGACGGTGAGCGGGGGACAGGTCATCGGCCACGAGGGCAACACCGGCCATTCCACCGGCGCCCACCTGCACTGGATGGTCGAGTTCGACCACACGTTCGTGAACCCGCGGCTGTTCCTGTGAGGCGTCGTGGCCCCGGCCTCCGTGCCCGCCCGTTGACGTGTAGCATCCAGCCAGAGCCCCACAGCACCCGGAGGAACGACGCTTGGTGAAGCCGGTCAGCGCCATCATCCTCGCAGGCGGCGAGGGCGAGCGGCTCTCGATCCTCTCTTCGGTGCGCGCCAAGCCGGCCGTGCCCTTCGGCGGCAAGTACCGGATCATCGACTTCACCCTGTCGAACTGCATCAACTCCGGGGTGGACAGCGTCGCCGTCCTGACCCAGTACAACCCGCGCTCGCTCAACGACCACATCGGCCTCGGCCGTCCGTGGGACCTCGACAGAAACCAGGGCGGCGTGCGGATGCTCCAGCCGTACATCCGCCGGGGCAAGGTCGCGGAGTGGTACGGCGGCACCGCGGATGCCGTGCTCCAGAACATCAACGTGGTCGAGCGCGGCGGGGACATCGTCCTGATCCTCGCGGGCGACCACATCTACAAGATGGACTACCAGCCGTTCATCGCGGCCCACAAGCGCAGGCGTGCGGACGTGACGATCGCGGTCCGCCGGGTGCCGATCGCCGAGGCGAGCCGGATGGGCGTCCTCGCGCTCGACGACCAGGACCGGGTGACCGAGTGGCAGGAGAAGCCCAAGGTCCCCAAGAGCGACCTCGCGTCCATGGGTGTCTACGTGTTCAGCAAGCGGGCCCTGATCCGCTGGCTGTCCGAGGGCCTGCGCGACTTCGGCGCCAACGTCATCCCGGCGATGCTCGAGGCGGGCGCCCGCGTCTACGGCTACCGCTTCGACGGCTACTGGCAGGACGTGGGCACCATCCAGTCGTTCTGGGAGGCCAACATGGCGCTCCTCGACGACAACCCCGAACTGGACCTCTACGACCGCGAGTGGCTGATCCACACCCGGTCCGAGGAGCGCGCGCCGGCCAAGATCGGGCCCACCGCGCAGGTCCACCGGAGCATGATCTCCCACGGCTGCGTGATCAACGGGACGGTGGTCAACAGCGTCCTGTCACCGGGTGTCCGGGTGGACGTGGGTGCGGTGGTCCGCGACTCGATCGTCATGTTCGACACGGTCATCCGGTCCGGCGCGGTCGTGGACCGTGCCATCCTGGACAAGGAGGTCGTGGTCGGCCAGGGCGCGATCGTGGGCGAGGGCCCCTACGACGACACGCCCAACAAGCAGGAGCCCACGCGGCTCAACACGGGCATCACCGTGGTCGGCAAGCAGTCGGTGATCCCGCGCGGGGCGCGCCTCGGGCGCAACGTCAAGGTGGGCGACAAGGTCAGGCCGACCGACTACGGCGCACGCTCCATCCGCTCCGGCGGGACCGTGGAACGCAAGGC
>JBAXFC010000096.1:0-9760 GCA_037140135.1 Chloroflexota bacterium | reverse complement strand
GATCACCCGCTATCTCACCCTGTATCCGGGGGACGTCATCTGGATGGGCACCGACGCGGCCACTCTTCCGCCGCTCAAGCACGGCGACGTCGTCGAGGGCCAGGTCGTCCGGATCGACAAGGACGAGATCCTCGTCGACATCGGCGCGAAGTCCGAGGGCGTTGTCTCAAATCGCGAACTCTTCGGCCGTCATGCCGAGACCCAGCCGCAGCTCGCCATCGGCGACGTGGTGCTGGTGTACGTGCTCCAGCCGGAGTCGCCTGAGGGCCACGTCGTCCTCTCGCTTCGCCGCGCCGGCCTCGAGCGCAAGTGGCGCGCGATGCAGGAGCTGTTCGAGGCGGGCACGATCATCGACGCCCCGGTCATCGACCACAACAAGGGCGGCCTGATCGTCGACTGCGGCATCCGCGGTTTCGTGCCGATCAGCCAGATCGTGGACTTCCCGCGACGGCCGCAGAACGAGCAGCCCCGCGACGCCGCGCAGGAGATCGCCGAGAAGCTGCAGCCGTACATCGGCCGCAAGCTCCGGCTCAAGATCCTCGAGGTCAACCGCAAGGCCAACCGGCTCATCCTCTCCGAGAAGGTCGCCCTCTACGAGGAGCGTCGCGAGAAGCGGGACGAGCTGTTTAGCAGCCTCACGGTCAACCAGAAGGTCACCGGTAACGTCCGGTCGATTGCGCCGTTCGGCATCTTCATCGACCTCGGCGGGATTGACGGCCTCGTCCACAAGAGCGAGCTCTCGTGGAACAAGGTCAACAACCCGGAGTCCGGCTACAAGGTCGGCGACGAGGTTGAGGCTGAAGTCATCGACATCAACCACGAGCGCGGCCGGATCAGCCTGTCGATCCGCCGCCTCCAGCCCGATCCCTGGGAGTCCACAGTTGCGGACTTCAAGGTGGGCGATGTCATCGACGGCACCGTCACGAAGCTTGTGAACTTCGGCGCCTTCGTTCGGGTCCGCGAGGGCCTCGAAGGCCTCATCCACATCAGCGAGCTGAGCCACCAGCGCGTCGCCCACCCGGGTGACGTGGTCCACGAGGGCCAGGTGCTCAAGCTCAAGATCATCAGCCTCGACTCCGAGCGCCATCGCCTCGGCCTCAGCCTCAAGCAGGCTGAGGAGGCGCCGGTCCGCCCGGCACCCGAGCCCGGCACCACCGTCACCCCGACGATGACGCCGGCTCCCGAGCGGCGCGAGCGCCGCGAGCGGCGCGAGCGGCCGGACCGCGGGTACGCCCCGTCGGACGCGCTCTCGGAGCCCGAGGGTGGCATCGACACCACGCTCGCCTCGGCGTTCGCCCAGGTGCGCAACGCCCTCGCCGCCGCAGAGGCTGCCGAGACCACTCCGGCCGCAGCAGCCACCCCGGCCGCCGTGGTCGAGGCCGCCGAGGCCGTGCGTGATGAGGCCATCGCCGAAGCCGCCGCGGCCGAGATCGTCATCGAGGCTGCCGAGGCCGTCCAGGCCGACGCCGTCGCCGAGGCGATCATTGCCGAGGAGGTCATCGACGCGGTCGATGCCGGCGCCGTCGCGGATGCCGGTGAGGCTGCCGTCCTGCTCGAGCAGGCGGAGGCCGTCGAGGCCGAGGCGATCGAGACGATCGTCGAGACCGAGATCGTCATCGAGGCTGCCGAGGCCGTCCAGACCGAAGCCATCGCGGAGGCCCTCGTGGCCGAGGCGATCGCCGAGGAGGCCGACCAGGCCTGACCCTTCCGGGTCGCTCCCGAACTTCCCAACGACCCGCCGATCCCCGGCGGGTCGTTTCGATTCCGGCCCCCGGTGTTCCGCGCACATCCTTCCGGCCCCCGCCGACGAACAGGAGGGTAGTGGTATTGCGGGGGTCGAAGACCCCCGGGCCGGGGGATCGCTGCCCTGGGACGCTGGTGCTAGGATGACCTGCAGGTCGCTGTCCCGCGACCAGGGAGAGAGCTCACCGGATGGATCGCTTCGACAAGTTCACGGATCGTGCGCGCAAGGTCCTGACGCTCGCGCAGGACGAGGCGCAGCGGTTCAACCACAACTACATCGGCACCGAGCACCTCCTCCTCGGGCTGGTCCGAGAGGGCGAGGGTGTTGCCGCTCGCGTGCTCGAGAACATGAACGTCGAGCTGCCCAAGGTCCGGACCGCCGTCGAGTTCATCATCGGCCGCGGGGACCGCCCGGTCGTCGGCGAGGTCGGCCTGACGCCTCGTGCGAAGCGCGTCATCGAGCTCGCGATCGACGAGGCCCGCCGCCTGGGCCACAACTACATCGGCACGGAGCACCTGCTGCTGGGGCTGGTCCGCGAGGGCGAGGGCATCGCCGCCGGCGTGCTCGAGAGCCTCGGCGTGAACCTGGACAAGGTCCGCCACGAGGTCATCCGCGTGCTCTCGCAGTCCTCGTCGGCGGGACCGGCGCAGGAGGCCAAGCGCCCCAGCAAGACCCCGACCGTCGATGCCCTGGGCATCAACCTCACGGACGCCGCCCGCGCCGACAAGCTCGACCCCGTCATCGGGCGCGAGAAGGAGATCGAGCGGGTCATCCAGATCCTGGGCCGCAAGACCAAGAACAACCCGGCCCTGATCGGCGAGCCCGGCGTCGGCAAGACCGCCATCGCGGAAGGCCTCGCCCACCGGATCGTCGCCGGTGACGTCCCGGACATCCTGCTCAACAAGCGCGTTCTGACCCTCGACATCGGCTCGCTCGTCGCCGGCACCAAGTACCGCGGCGAGTTCGAGGAGCGGCTCAAGAAGATCATCGAGGAGCTGCGGAACACCAACGACGCGATCCTGTTCATCGATGAGCTCCACACGCTCGTCGGGGCTGGGGCGGCCGAGGGTGCGATCGACGCCGCCAACATCCTCAAGCCACCCCTGAGCCGCGGCGAGCTCCAGTGCATCGGCGCCACCACCCTCGACGAGTACCGCAAGTACATCGAGAAGGACGCCGCCCTCGAGCGCCGCTTCCAGCCGGTCATGGTGGAGGAGCCCACCCTCGAGCAGACCATCGAGATCCTCAAGGGGATCCGCGAGCGGTACGAGCAGCACCACAAGGTCCGGATCACCGACGAGGCGGTTCAGGCCGCCGCGGACCTCTCAATCCGCTACATCACGGATCGCCATCTCCCGGACAAGGCGATCGACCTGATCGACGAGGCCTCGAGCCGCGTCCGCCTCCGCCACTCCTCGGCACCGCCCGCGCTCCGGGCCGCCCAGAAGGAGCTGGACAAGATCACCAAGGAGAAGGACGCCGCGATCAACGCCCAGGAGTACGAGCAGGCCGCGACGCTCCGCGAGACCGAGTCCGCCTCCCGGGAGAACGTGGACCGCCTGCGCGCGGAGTGGCAGGCCAGCACGGCCGGCGAGGCTCCCAAGGTGGACGAGGAGGAGATCGCCCAGGTCGTGGCGATGTGGACCGGCATCCCGGTCACCCGGATCGCCCAGGAGGAGTCCGAGCGGCTGCTCAAGATGGAGGAGGTCCTCCACACGCGCCTGATCGGCCAGGAGGAGGCGATCGAGACCGTCTCCCGCGCCGTCCGCCGCGCCCGCGCCGGCCTCAAGGACCCCAAGCGCCCCATCGGCTCGTTCATCTTCCTCGGTCCCACCGGCGTCGGGAAGACGGAGCTTGCCAAGGCCCTCGCGGAGTACATGTTCGGCTCCGAGGACACGCTCATCAAGATCGACATGAGCGAGTTCATGGAGCGTCACAACGTCAGTCGCCTCGTCGGGGCGCCGCCAGGCTACGTCGGGTTCGACGAGGGCGGCCAGCTGACCGAGGCCGTCCGCCGCAAGAGCTACGCGGTGATCCTGCTCGACGAGATCGAGAAGGCGCACGCGGAGGTCTTCAACATTCTCCTCCAGATCCTCGAGGACGGACACCTCACGGACGCCAAGGGCCGCCGGGTGGACTTCCGCAACACGATCATCATCATGACCTCGAACCTCGGGGCGGCCAAGATCCAGACCAACTCGAGCCTCGGCTTCCGCCAGCAGGGCGACACCGTCGAGTCGCGCGCGGTGGCCAGCTACGAGCTGATGAAGGAGAAGGTCAACCAGGAGCTCAAGGCCAACTTCCGGCCGGAGTTCCTCAACCGCCTCGATGCCACCGTCGTCTTCCGCAGCCTCACGGTCGAGGAGATCGCCAAGATCGTCGACCTCATGCTCAAGCGTGTCCGTGACCAGCTCAAGGTCCAGGGCATGGGTCTTGAGATCACGCAGGCCGCCAAGGAGCACGTGATCAAGCTCGGCTACGACCAGGCCTACGGGGCCCGGCCGCTGCGCCGCACGATCCAGAACCTGATCGAGGACCCGCTGGCGGAGCACCTCCTGCTCGGCCGCTACAAGGTGGGCGACACGATCAACATCGACCTGGATCCTGACGGCAAGGGCCTGGTGATCACCCCCGTCGAGGCGAAGACCCCGGTCGAAGCCTGACGGCGGCGCCGAGCGCCACCGGTGTCCCGCGCCCAGAGCCGCTATGTCTGCCAGTCCTGCGGGGCCGCCGTCCTGCGCTGGGAAGGGCAGTGCCGCACCTGCGGTGAGTGGAACACGCTTGTCGAGACGGTGGTCCGCGAGGAGGCGCACCCGCGCCCGACCGCTGCCGGTGCCCCAGTCGCGCCGGTCCCCCTCTCCCATGCCGGATCGCACGATGCCGAGGTCCGTCGCCCCATCGGGATCGGCGAGCTCGACCGGGTCCTGGGTGGAGGCCTGGTCGCGGGGTCGGTGGTCCTGCTCGGCGGCGAGCCCGGGATCGGCAAGTCCACCCTGCTGCTCCAGGTGGCGGCCGGCGTGGCGGCCGCAGGCGGCACCGTGCTCTACGCCACCGGCGAGGAGTCCACGAGCCAGGTCCGCCTGCGCGCGGGCCGCCTGGGCCTCACGGAGGGCGCGGTGGGCGATGCCGTCAGCGTGGTGGCGGAGACGGGCGTCGGGCGGATCGTGGATCTGGCCCGCTCGCAGCGACCGGCCCTGCTCGTCGTGGACTCCGTCCAGACCGTCGCCTCCGAGGAGCTCGATGGGCCGCCTGGGAGCGTTGGCCAGGTCCGGGAGTGCACGCTGCGCCTGATGGAGCTCGCCAAGGGCGAGGGGATCCCGGTCGTCCTCGTGGGCCACGTGACCAAGGACGGGACGCTGGCGGGACCCAAGACGCTCGAGCACCTCGTCGATGTGGTCCTCTCCATCGAAGGCGATCGCACCGGGGGGCTGCGCCTGCTGCGCGCCGCCAAGAACCGCTACGGCTCCACCGAGGAGGTGGGGGTGTTCGAGATGGGCGACCGCGGCCTGGCCGAGGTCGCAGACCCGGCTCGCGCCTTCCTGGCGGACCACGAGATGCCGGCACCCGGGAGCGTGGTGGCCCCTGTGCTCGAAGGCTCGCGGCCCCTCCTCGTCGAGGTGCAGGCCCTCGTCGCGCCGACGTCGGCCCCCTCGCCCCGGCGGACCGCCTCGGGCATCGATCCCAACCGTCTCGCCCTCCTGGTCGCTGTCCTCGGCCGGCGTGCGGGGATCGGCCTGGGCACGCACGACGTCTACGCCAACCTGGCCGGCGGGCTTGCCGTGAGCGAGCCCGGGCTGGACCTGCCGCTGGCCCTGGCCCTGGCCTCCTCGCTCCGTGACCGGCCGCTGATCACGGGCACGGTCGCCATCGGCGAGGTGGGGCTGCTCGGTGAGCTGCGAGCGGTGTCGGGCCTCGACCGCCGGCTCAAGGAGGCCGCCCGGCTCGGCTTCACCCGCGCGGTCGTGCCGCGTTCGCCGGCGAGGCCGCCCGCGCCCGTGCCGGGCGTGGAGCTGGTGACCGTCGGATCCCTCGCGGACGCCGTTCGGGCGGCGCTCATCGAGCCGGTCCGGGGGACGGCCGCATCCGACGCGAAGGGGGTCCTGGACCGTCGCGCCTGAGGCTGCCGGCGCACTGGCCCGGTACCAGCGACACCCCTGACGGGTGGCGGGCTGCTGACGGTTCGATCGCGTGCTAGGCTCGCCGGGCCGTGGGACAGCACGATGGCCATGCCCCGGCAGAGCAGCACGAGGATCAGGTGATTCGGACAATCCGTGTCCTGGGAGCGGCCCTCGGGGCGTTCATCGGGCTCGGCGTCGCCGCAGCGGGCACCGGCTTGTTCCGGGACATGGCCTACTCGGGATTCCTTCTCGCCGCCTGGACGATCTCGTGGATGATCGTCGGCTTCGCCCTGCTCCCGTACCTCACCGTCGTCCCGGCCGGCTGGCTCACCCGCCGCGTCCAGGACCTCTCGACCGCGGAGTTCGTCGCCTCCATCCTCGGACTGTTCATCGGCCTCGTGCTGGGCGTGCTGCTCAGCCTGCCGCTGGCCCAGATCAACGGGCCGCTCGGGACGTGGCTGCCGCTGGGGATCTCGCTCTTCCTCGGGCTGGGCATGATGGGCCTCACGGTCGCCAAGCGTTTCGACCTGATCGCCGCGGCCGAGGCAGCAGGGATCGTCCGTCGCCCGGGCGCCGAGGCGGCATCGGCCGAGGGCGAGCCCCGCATCGTGGTGGACACCAGCGTCCTGATCGACGGCCGGATCGCCGAGATCGTCGAATCCGGGTTCATCTACGGCACGCTGGTGGTGCCGCGGTTCGTCCTCGAGGAGCTGCAGCACATCGCGGACTCGTCGGACACCCTGCGGCGCAACCGCGGCCGCCGCGGTCTCGAGATCCTGTCCCGGATGCAGCGCGACAGCCAGATGCCGGTGGAGGTGGTCGAGGACGACGCACCGGGGATCGCGGAGGTTGACGCCAAGCTGGTGGACATGGCCAAGCGACGGAGCCACGTGGTGCTGACCAACGACTTCAACCTCAATCGGGTCGCCGAGCTGCAGGGCGTCCGGGTCATGAACATCAACTCGCTCGCGAACGCGGTCAAGCCAGCCGTCCTCCCGGGCGAGGAGCTGCGCGTCCGCGTCATCCAGGAAGGCAAGGAGGCCGGCCAGGGCGTGGGCTTCCTCGACGACGGAACGATGATCGTGGTCGAGGGTGGGGCCCGTCTGATCGATCGCGAAGTGGATGTCATCGTCACCCGCGTCCTCCAGACGGTTGCGGGGCGGATGATCTTCGCCCAGCCCCGGACCGACTGACCCTTCCGTGGGCCCGGAGGCAGGCAGGCGCGGCGGCGCCGACGTCATCGTGGTCGCCGCGGGCTCCTCACGCCGGATGGCCGGCACCGACAAGCTGCTCGCCCGGATCGGTGGGCGCCCGCTGCTCGCCTGGACCTTGGCCGCGATGGCCGCCTCGCCCCGCGTCGAGCGCCTGGTCCTGGTGACGACCGCCGGGCGGGTGGAGCCGTTCCGTGCCGCGGAGTGGCTGCCGACCGGCGTGACCGCCGTGGTGGCCGGAGGGGCGACCCGGCAGGCATCGGTGGCCGCAGGCGTCCGGCACCTGGCCGCTATCGATCCCGACGGCGGCGACCGGCCGGTGCTGATCCACGACGGCGCCCGGCCGCTGGTGACACCGGCGCTCGTGGAGGCGGTGATCGACGCGGTCGAGGCCCACGGGGCGGCACTCCCGGTCCTCCCGGTGACCGAGACGCTCAAGCGGGTAGGGGAGGGCCTGGTCCTCGAAACCGTGGACCGTTCCACCCTCGCCGCAGCCCAGACACCCCAGGGTGCCCGCCGCCGCCTGCTGCTCGATGCGTGGGCGGCCTACCCGCCCGAAGGCCCCCGGGAGTTCACCGATGAGGCCAGCCTGCTCGAAGCCTGTACCATCGCGGTCCATGCGATCAGCGGCGAGCCCGGGAATCTCAAGGTGACGCTGCCCGACGACCTTCGGCGCGTCGAGCAGGCGCTGGCGCCTGCCCTGCCCCGAGTCGGGTTCGGTCACGACAGCCACCCCTTCGGTCCGGGCACCGGCCTCCGCCTCGGTGGCATCGAGATCGCTGCCGCCCCAAAGCTCGCAGGCCATTCCGATGGCGATGTCGTCCTCCACGCCGTGGCGGATGCGCTGCTCGGCGGGGCAGGCCTCGGGGACCTCGGCCGCCTCTTCCCGGCCGATGCCCGGACGCCGCGCGGGATTGCCAGCACGGACCTGCTGTCCGAGGTCGTCGCCCGGCTCGCGGGTGCGGGCCTTGCCCCTGCCACCGTCGACGTGGTCGTGATCGGGGCGCGCCCGAAGCTTGGCGCCCGCCTCGACCTGATGCGCTCGGCGATCGCTGGTGTGCTCGGCATCGACGATGGCGCGGTGAACGTGAAGGCATCGACCGGGAACCTGGCCGGGGACGAGGGCGCGGGCCGCTCGATCTCCGCCCGGGCGGTTGCGACGCTCCGGAGTCTCAATTGACCATCCGCCTCTCCGACACCCTCACCGGCGAGACGCGTCCGCTCGAGCCGATCGAGCCCGGCCACGTCCGCATCTACAGCTGCGGCCCGACGGTCTACGGCCCTGCGCACATCGGCAACTTCCGCTCGTTCCTGTTCGCCGATCTGCTCGTGCGCTACCTGCGCTTCCGCGGCCTGACGGTGACGTGGGTCATGAACCTGACCGACATCGACGACAAGATCATCCGCGGCGCCGCCGCCGAGAGCGTCACGGTCGCCGCGCTCGCGGACCGCTGGGCCGCCCGCTTCGTGGCCGACGCGGACTCGCTGGGCATGACCCGCCCCGACGTCCTGCCGCGCGCCACCGACCACATCCCCGAGATCGCCACCCTCGTCGGGACGCTGCTCGAGCAGGGCCACGCCTATCGCACCGACGACGGATCGATCTTCTTCCGGATCTCCTCCTGGCCGGGATACGGCCGGCTGGCACGCCTGGACCCGGAGTCGATGCGGGTGGGTGAGCGCGTTGAGTCCGACGAGTACGGCAAGGACGACGTCCGCGATTTCGCGCTCTGGAAGGGCCCCAAGCCCGGCGAGCCGTCATGGGACACCGCGATCGGATCCGGTCGGCCCGGCTGGCATATCGAGTGCTCGGCGATGAGCATGAAGCATCTCGGCCCCTCGTTCGACATCCACACAGGTGGGGTTGACCTGGTCTTCCCGCACCACGAGGACGAGATCGCCCAGTCCGAGGCCGCAACCGGGCAGCCGTTCGTGCGGACCTGGATGCACTGCGCCCACCTGCGGATGGGCGGCGAGAAGATGGCCAAGTCCACGGGCAACATCGCCCGGGTCGGGGACCTGGTCGCGGCCGGCGTCTCGCCCCGAGCCCTGCGCTACGCTCTCACCAGCGTCCACTACCGGGCGCCGCTCAACTACTCCGACGAGTCGCTGGCGGCCGCCGGCGCGGCGGTCGAGCGGATCGACGCCCTTGTCGCGGCCCTGGCCGCCTATCGGGAGGACCGCACCGATGATCCGGAACTCGATGTCGCGCTCGACGCGATGAGGACGGGCTTCACGGCCGGCCTCGACGACGATCTCAACATCTCCGCCGCCCTGGCCGCGGTGTTCGAGGGTGTCCGCGACCTGAACCGGCGTGTGGACGCCCGAACGTTGTCCACGGCCGATGCGGCGAAGTCGACCGGGGCGATCCGCGAGCTCGATGCGGTGCTCGGGATCGTGGGGCCGGTCGAGGAGACGCTCGAGCCGGAGCTGGCCGCGATGCTGGAGGCGCGGGTCGCCGCACGTGCCGGCAAGGCGTGGGCCGAGTCGGACCGCCTGCGCGACGAGCTGCTCGCACGCGGGGTGGCCGTCGAGGACACCCGTGATGGACAGCGCTGGCGCCGCCTGGTGGCCTCCGGTGGCTGACCGCGATCAGCCCCGCCGGGATGGCGGGTCCGGACATGGACACAGCGGCCGGCCGCCCGGCGGGCGACCCTCCGGCCCCCGGACGAGCGGTGGTTCGCACC
>JBAXFC010000095.1:0-9825 GCA_037140135.1 Chloroflexota bacterium | reverse complement strand
CGCCTGTTCGGCACCGATGGCATCCGCGGCGCGGCCAACGTGGACCTGCGCCCGTCGCTCGCGTTCGCGCTCGGCCGGGCGACCGCCCACCACCTCGTCAAGGCCGGCGGCTCGCTCGTCGTGGGCCAGGACACCCGGCGCTCGGGCGACATGTTCGTGGCCGCCATCACCGCCGGTGCGACCAGCATGGGCGCCGACGTGCATGCCGTCGGCGTCGTCCCGACGCCCGCCCTCGCGTACCTCGCAGGCAACGGGCACTTCGCGGCCGGGATCATGGTCTCCGCCTCGCACAACCCGGCCGAGGACAACGGCCTCAAGGTGCTCGATCCGTCGGGGCTCAAGCTCGACGACGATCTCGAGGACGAGCTCGAGGCGCTGGTCCTGCGCGCCGACGAGCTGCCCGGGGTCGCGCCTGCCGCCATCGGGCGCGGCATCGCGGCCCACGACCTGCTCGCCGAGTACCAGGCGCACCGGACCGGCCTTGCGACGGCCGTGGACGGCCGCGGGCTGCACGTCGTGCTGGATACGGCCAATGGTGCGGCCTGGCAGGTGGCGCCCGAGATCCTCCGGGCGACCGGCGCCCGGGTCACCGTCATCCACGACGCCCCCGACGGCGACAACATCAACCGCGGGTGTGGCGCGACGGAGCCTGCGTCGCTCATGGCGGCCGTGCGCGAGCTCGGTGCCGACGTCGGCTTCGCGCTCGATGGCGACGCGGACCGCTGCGTGGCCGTCGACGCCGGCGGGCACCTCGTCGATGGCGACCAGGTGCTGGGCATCCTCGCGCTCGAGCGGCTCCGCCGGGACGCCCTGCCGCAGCGGAGCCTCGTCGTGTCGGTCCTCTCCAATGGCGGGCTCCAGCACGCTGTCGAGTCGGCGGGCGGCCGTCTGGTCCGGACGCCAGTGGGGGACAAGCACATCCTGGCGGCGATGCTGGTCTCGGGTGCCGGCCTCGGCGGCGAGAAGAGCGGGCACGTCATCGTGCGCGAGCACACGACCTCGGGCGACGGCATCGTGACCGCCATCGAGCTGCTGCGCGTGATGCGGGCGGCAGGCTCCGGCCTGGTGGGGCTCGCCGGCGAGATCCCGCTTCTGCCCCAGCAGCAGCGCGCGATCCGCGTGCGTCACCGTGACCAGTGGGAGCACGACGACGTCCTGCGCGGCGCGATCGCCGCCGCCGAGGCCCGCCTCGCTCCGCACGGCCGGATCCTCGTGCGACCCTCGGGCACCGAGCCCGTCCTGCGGGTGATGGTGGAAGGTGACGACGCTGCGATGGTCTCCGAGCTGGCCGACGCCATCGCGAGCCTCGCGGGGGAGCGACTACACTAGCCACCCGGCGACGCACGGCGCCACACGCACGGAGAACCCCCAGCCCACATGTGCGGCATCGTCGGCTACACCGGTCCCCGCGAGGCGGGCCCCATCCTGATCGAGGGGCTGGCGCGTCTCGAGTACCGCGGCTACGACTCCGCCGGGATCGCGCTCGTGGACGAGCAGGGCAACCTCTTCGTCGAGAAGAAGGCGGGCAAGCTCGCCAACCTCCAGGCCGCCATCGCGGACCGCACGCCGCACGCCACCATCGGCCTCGCGCACACCCGCTGGGCGACCCACGGTCGCCCCAACGACCTCAACGCCCATCCGCACCAGGACTGCACGGGCGCGATCACGGTCGTCCACAACGGGATCATCGAGAACTTCCGCGAGCTCCGAGACGAGCTGGAGGCGAAGGGCCACACGCTCTCGTCCGAGACCGACACCGAGGCCCTCGCACACCTCGTCGAGGACGCCTACGCCGGCGACCTCGCAGACGCCGTCCGGGCTGCGCTCGGCCGGGTCGAGGGCGCCTACGCGCTCGTGGTCATGCACCGCGCCGAGACGCAGCGGCTTGTCGGCGCGCGCCACAACGTGCCGCTCGTCGTGGGCCTCAACGGCGAGGAGAGCTTCCTCGCGAGCGACGTGGCCGCCATCCTCGCCCACACGGATCGCGTGGTCTTCCTCCAGGAGGGCGACGTCGCGGACCTGCGGCCGACCGGCGTCGTGGTCACCGACCTCCAGGGCCGCGTGCTGGAGCGCCCGGTCAGCATCATCGACTGGACGCCCGAGGCCGCCGAGAAGGGCGGCTACGACACCTTCATGGAGAAGGAGATCCACGAGCAGCCCGAGGCGCTCGCCCAGTCCCTGGCCGGGCGTGTCAGCCCGACCGGAGGGATCCAGGCGGCGGAGCTCGACGATCTCGCGGACGCCTTCCGGCGTGTGACCCGCATCGAGATGGTCGCCTGCGGCACGGCCTCGTACGCGGCGCTCGTCGGTGCCGCAGCGATCCAGGACTGGACCGGGCTGCCGGCCCGGGTCACCGTGGGCTCCGAGTTCCGCTACTCGCCGCCGCCGCTCGACGCGAACACGCTCGTGGTGGCGGTCACCCAGTCGGGGGAGACGGCGGACACGATCGCGCCCACCCGCTGGGCCCGCGAGCAGGGCTGCCCCATCGTGGCTGTGACCAACACCGTGGGTTCGGCGATCACGCGCGAGGCGGACGCGGTCATGTTCCTCCAGGCCGGGCCGGAGATCGCGGTCGCCGCCTCCAAGACGTTCGTCACCCAGGTCACCACGCTGGTCGTGCTCGCCGCCGCCATCGCCAAGGCGCGCGGCACGATGGGTCTCGAGCAGGAGCTGGAGCTGGGCGCTGCGCTGCGCCACCTGCCGGAGGCCGCCGCCCGGACCCTGGAGCTTGCGGCCGGGGTCCCGGAGCTGGCCCGTCGCTACGCCAACAGCCGCGGGTTCATGTTCATCGGGCGCGGGTACAGCTTCCCGGCCGCCCTCGAGGGCGCGCTCAAGCTCAAGGAGATCAGCTACATCCACGCCGAGGGCTATGCGGCGGGCGAGCTCAAGCACGGCCCGATCTCGCTCCTCGATGCCGAGTGCCCGCTGGTCGCGGTGGCCACCCGCTCCCGCATCTACGACAAGCTGATCTCCAACGTCATGGAGGGGCGTGCGCGTGATGCGAGCGTCATCGCGATCGCCACCGAGGGCGACGCGACGATCCACCGCTTCGCCGACGAGGTCGTCTTCGTTGCCGAGACCCACGACGCGCTGTCGCCGGCGCTCGCTGTGATCCCGCTCCAGCTGTTCGCGTATCACACCGCGGTCACGCGGGGCACGGACGTGGACCAGCCGCGCAACCTCGCCAAGTCGGTGACGGTGGAGTAGGGGATGGCCCGACCGGCGCCCGAGCCCGACCCGCGGCTGCCCCCCGGCATGGTTCCGGCGGGGACCACCGAGCTCGGCATCGACATCGTCAAGGTGGAGCGGATCGCGGCCGCCATCGCCAGGTTCGGCCAGCGGTTCGCAGACCGGGTGCTCACCCCGCGCGAGCAGCGGTACGTCCGCCAGCGGCCGGAGACGTTCGCGGGGCGCTGGGCGGCCAAGGAGTCGGTCAGCAAGGTCCTTGGCCTCGGCGTGCGCGGTGTCGGCTGGCGGGACATCGAGGTGGAGCGGCTGCCCACGGGCCAGCCCAACATCATCCTCCACGGCCGGGCGGCGCAGCGGGCCGAGCAGCTGGGCATGGGCCGGATCGCAGTCTCGATCAGCCATGAGGCGGAGTTCGCGGTGGCCGTCGCGTTCGGCGTCCGGACCGCGGGCGGCAAGTACGTCTTCCCGCTCGACATCGATGAGCGGCTCAATGACCGGGAGCGCGCCATCCTGGCCCGGATGGACCGGCTGCGCGCACTGCACCAGGAGTCGGCCGCGCTCGCGGCCACTGCCGATGAGGCGACGGAGGGCGGCAATGGCTGACCGGCGGCCCGTTGGCTTCGGCCGACGGCACGAGGATGCGTCCACGGGCGGCAGCGCCGTCCCCGACGGCACGCTCCGGCTCGATGATGACGCGATGGCCCGCCTGATCCCCGTGCGCGAGGCGCGCGGCCACAAGGGCACCTTCGGCAAGATCCTGGTCGTGGCGGGCTCGCTTGACTACGCGGGCGCGGCGCTGCTGGTCTGCCGTGCGGCCGGCCGTGCCGGTGCGGGCCTGGTGACGCTGGCCGTGCCCGAGTCGCTCCAGCCGCTGTTCGCGGCCAAGGTGGTCGAGGCGACCACGATGGCCCTGCCCGAGGACGATGTGGAGGAGGTGGACCCGGAGCCCGCCCTGGCCAAGATCCTCGACCATGAGCACGACGCGATCGTGATCGGACCGGGCCTCCGGCCGTCGCTCAACACCGCGGACCTGCTCCGGCTGATCCTGACGGCGCCCGAGGAGGCGGCCGGGCCGCCCGCGGTGCTCGATGCGGAGGCGCTGCGCACGCTCGCCTCGGCCGACGAGTGGTGGCGGAGCGTCACCCGGCCCTGCGTCCTGACGCCGCACGCCGGCGAGTTCATCCGCCTGCGGGCGGGCAGCGGCCATGACCCGGCCGACGACGGCGACCTCAATGCCGATGACGGGGCGCGCGTGCGTGCAGCCTCGGCCGCAGCTGCGGAGTGGCGCCAGGTGGTCGTGCTCAAGGGCGCCAACACCGTGATCGCGGGACCCGACGGGTCGGCCGCCATCGCGCCGTTCGAGAACCCGGCCATGGCATCGGGCGGGACCGGCGACGTGCTCGCCGGGACCATCGGCGCACTGCTTGCCCAGGGCCTGGCACCGTTCGATGCGGCCTGCCTCGGCGTCTACCTCCACGGGCTGGCCGGCGAGGCCGTGCGGGATCGGATCGGCGATGCGGGGCTGCTCGCGAGCGATCTGCCCGACGCGGTCCCGATGGCCCGCAAGCGCCTGGCGGCGCTCGGGGAGCGGCTGCGCGGCGGACGCCGGCTGGGCTTCGGGGTCCATCGCAAGGACGCCGCCCCGGGCGCCGGTTCCGATGACGATGCGGGAGCAGGCAGCTGAGCGGCGGCGACGCGCTCCACGCGGGCGCCGGGGCGTCCATCGAGCGGCGGCTGGCAGCCGCCGGGCTGCCGGCGCTGGCGCGCCACGCCTGGCTCGAGATCGACCTCGACGCCCTCGCCGCCAATCTCGCGGTGTTCCGGGAGGCTGCGGGCCCCGGTGTCAGCGCCGAGCCCGTCGTCAAGGCGGATGGCTACGGGCACGGGGCCGTCCCGGTCTCGCTGGCGCTCGAGGCGGCCGGTGCGGACGCCCTGTCCGTCGCCACGCTGGACGAGGCGATCGAGCTTCGTGAGGGCGGCGTGACGCTGCCGATCCTCGTGCTCTACCCGATCCCGGCTGACGGCGTCCTCGAGGCGGTCAACGGCCGGATCGCGACGGCGATCGGCCCGGGCCTGCTCGGGGAGCGGCTGCTTGCGGCGGCCGCGGCGGTCCACGCGCTCGGGGCCAGCCTGCCGCCGCTCGAGGTCCACCTCGAGATCGAGACCGGGCTCGGCCGGGGCGGCTTCCTGCCGGCCGAGGTGCCCGCTGCCGTTGGGGTGATCCGGGCGACACCCGGTGTCCGCCTCGGCGGCATCTGGACGCATCTCGCGGCCGCCGACAACGGGGCCAGCGCCCGCGACCAGGACACCCGCTTCGGAGAGACGCTGGCGGCGCTCTCGGACGATGTCGCCCTCGGCGCCGGGGAGGGGATCCTGCACCGCCATCTCGGCGGGTCCGGCAGCGTGCTGATCGACGCGGTCGGCCGCTGGGACGGCGCCCGCCTGGGTCTCGGGTTGTACGGGATCGTCCCCGATGGCCTGGTCCCGGATCCCGCCTATGCCGCGCTTGCGGCGCGCCTGCGCCCGGTGATGGAGCTGCGCGCCCGGCCGGTCCGGGTCCAGGAGCTGCCGGCCGGCCACGGCGTCAGCTACGGCCCCTCGTGGACCGCGGACCGTCCCTCGCGGATCGCAACCCTGCCCCTGGGCTACGCCGACGGCTGGCGCCGGTTCCTGACCGACCGGTCCTCGGCGCTCGTGCGCGGGGTCCGCGTCCCGCTGGTGGGCCGCGTGGCGATGGACGGCGTCATGGCCGACGTCACCGACGTGCCGGGTGCTCCTGTCTCCGAGGATGACGAGTTCGTCCTGATCGGTCGCCAGGGCGACGAGACGATCCTCGTCGCCGGGCTTGCGGCGACAGGCGGAACGATCAGCCACGAGATCGTGACCGGCATGTCCCGGCGGCTGGCCCGGGTGTACCATGCCGCCGGTTCCGTCGTCGGCGTGCGGACGCTCACTGGAGGGGGGCCGGAGTGGCGCGCATCGAGCTCTGGAACGGTGATATCTGCCATCTCGAGGTTGACGCCATCGTGAGTCCCGCCGCCACATCGCTCTGGATGTCGACCGGCACGGCCGGCGAGATCAAGCGGGCGGCCGGCGACCAGGTGGAGTTCGCCGCCCTCCGGCAGGCGCCTGCCACGCTTGGCGATGCCGTTGTGACCCCCGCCGGCCGCCTGGCTGCCCGCGTGGTGATCCACGCCGTCTCCCAGGAGCGCGACCGTCGCACCAGCGCCGACGCGATCGATCGGGCGACCCGCAGCGCCCTCGCCCGTGTTCGCGAGCTGGGCCTCGCGAGCGTCGCCATCCCCGCCCTCGGGACCGGGGTCGGCGGGTTCCCGCTCGAGGACGCCGCCCGCCTGACCGTGGCCGCCGTGCGCGACGAGCTGGCCACCCCGTCGTCGATCCAGAACGTCGTCTTCGCGCTCCGCGGTGCGGCTGCCTATGACGCGTTTGCGGCCGCCCTGGCGGAGGGTGAGCCGGCGTCAAGCCGCTCCCTGGTCGCGCCCGCCGCCACGCCGGTGGCCGGTGCCCCTGGCAACCGCGGGGGGCTCGCATGAGCTTTCCGATGGAGCCGCTCGACGAGCACCGCGAGGCGCTGGTCGAGGCGGTGGCGCGGGAGATCCGGCTGCGCGGCCTGACCGGGCCCGCCGTCCACTTCCTCGAGGCGAGCCGGCCGTACCGTCCGCTCGGGGCGCCGGCCATGCTGTTCTTCGATCCGGTGCTGGGCGAGCTGTTCGGCGGGGACTCGCCGTCGGCGACCGAGCTGATGCGCGACGACATCGGCATCGAGGCGCTCATCGACCGTCTCGAGGAGCTCGACGAGGTCGACGGCTGGGACGCCTGACCCCCCGGCGCTGATAGCATCGGCGAGGTGAGCAGGGAACCGCAGGCCTTCATCACGATCGACCGCGGCAGCGCGACGGTTGCCGTGTCGCTGCTCGGCCGGATCGCGGGCCGCTGGCGCCTTCTCGGTTCCCTTGCCGTCCCCGAGGTCGTTCCCGACGCTGCCGTGATCGAGCGGATCCGTGACCGCCTCGAGCAGCTCGACCCGGCGCTCGCGCATGACCTGGGCCTTGCCCGCGAGGGGAGCGCCGCCGACCTGCCGCGGCTCGCCTCGACGACCTCCCGCCCGCCGGAGATGGCCGTCGTGGCCGCCACGGAGCGGGTGCTCGAACCGCTGGCCGCGGTCGCCTCGATGGCAGGCTGGCGGGTCCGGCCGCTCGTCCTCGACGGCGCGGAGATCCTGCCGATCGCCAGCGTGCTCGCGGACCCGCGGGTCACCGTCGTCCTCGCCGGTGCCTCCGAGCCGCCCGGACCGGACGAGCGGTCCCTCATGCCCAATCTCGGGGCCCTGGTCGCAGCCGCCACGGAGCGTCGCCCGGACCTGGTCACGGTGCTGGCCGGCGGGCTCGCGGAGCCGGGCGGCAGGATCGAGTCCCTGTTCCGCCCGGACCGTCCCGGACCCACCGTCCTCGCTCCGTCCGCGCTCGCCGGTGATGGCGAGCCCCTCCGGGAGCTGCTCGATGGCCTCCGCGGTGGTGAGCACGACGGGCGCCGGTCGCTGGCCGTCGCCAGCGGCACCCTGGCCGAGGTTCTCCGTCGCCGGATCGAGGTGCTCGAGATCGGACAGACGGCCGGTGTCCGCATCTGCGCCGTGCCGCAGCCCGGGCGTCCCCCGACCGTGCGCTGGGCTGTCGTCCCGGCCGCGGCCCTCCTGCCCCCGTCCTTCACCGACGGGCACCTCGACGCGGTCATGGCCTGGCTGACGGCGCCGCTGGACCGGCTGCGGGTCCGTGACCGGCTGCGCGACCTCGCGCTGGCCCCCTGGTCGGATGCGATCGGGGATGGGGCCCTGATCCGCCTGGCCGCCGCCCGCTCCGCCCTCGAGCGCCTTGACGAGGCGACCCCCGGGCTCGGCGCGCTGCCGGCGCCCGACCTGGTCGTGGCCGCGGGTGGCGCCTGGGCCGCGGCGCCCGCGACGGTGGTCGCCCTCGCGCTTGCGGATACCGTGCGCAGGCCCGGGATCCGCGCCATGGGTCTCGACCACGCCCGGCTGCTGGCCCCCCTGGGCACGATCGATGACGAGGACGAGCGGCGCCGGGTCATCGCCGACCTCCGCGACGACCTCCTGGTCCCGCTGGGCAGCATCGTCCTGCCGGGTGGCCTCCGTGGTGGCCGCCACCTGGGCACGCTCACAGTCCGGGGCGCGGGCATGGCGACCCCCATTGCGGTTGACCTTGTGCCCGGCGGCCTCGAGCTGGTGGACCTGCCGCCCGGCGAGGTCGCCACCGTCGAGCTGGCGTTGCGCGACGCGGTCGACCTCGGGGTCCGCACCCGGCATGCGGCGGCCGAGGTGACGGGTGGGCTCGCGGGGCTGATCGTGGACCTGCGCGACGTCCCGCTCCGTCTGCCGGATCGGCCGGAGCCGCGGCGTGAGCTGCTGGCATCGTGGCAGCAGGCACTGTGGCCGGGGTTCGGCGCATGACCTCACCCGCCTGGCTCGACCTCATCCCCGTCCGCCACATCCTCGAGCGCGATCTCGAGGCCCGCTTCCCGCTGCCGCCCGGTGATCGTCCGCTGGTGATCGAGGGCTCGCCCGTGGGAGCCGGCGATCCGCTGCTGGAGCACCTGCGCGACCGGCGGATCGAGGAGATCGATGTGCACCCGGCTTCCGGTGCCGAGCGCCCGCTGCCGGGCTCGCGCTGGTCGCCCGTCGCGGGCCGCCGCCGCCGCCGCGACGCGGACATCGAAGGCGAGCTCCTCACGATCCTGCCGGGCCGCAAGGACCGCTGGCGCCTGGTGACCGCGGACCATCGCGACATCGTCCCGTCGCCGCTCACCGGGGACGTGGTGGAGGTCCGCCCGGGCGCCGAGATCCGGGTCCGCGCCGCGGGCGCCGCGATCCGCGGAGCGCTCGCCGCCGGCACCGCCGCCCACGGCAGGCTGGAGCTGGCCACCGACCAGCTCGGGGAGCTGCGCCCGGGTGGCATCGACGTGAGCAAGCAGGGGAGCATCCTCGTCGTCGGGGCCCGGATCGACGCGGAGGCCCTGACGCGGGCGCGGGCGATGGGGGTGCGCGGCGTCGTGGTCGCCTCGCTGCCGGGCAAGGAGCTGCGCGACTTCCAGGCCTCGGAGAAGCGCCAGCGGTCCGCCCTCCATCCCAACCAGCCGTTCGGCGTGCTCGCCCTCGAAGGGGCGATGCGGCGGTCGCTGCCGGTCGCCGTGGCGGCCCTGTTCGAGCGCCTGGCGGGCCGCCAGGTGGCGCTGCTCGTGGATCCGCCGGCGCTCGCCTTCGAAGACCCCGACGTGGAGCTGCCGCCCGTCGCGCCCGATCACGTGCGGATCCGGGGCGGCGTCAACGCGGGCCTCGAGGGTCGCGTGGTCGGCCTCGCCGGGCTGCGCCGCTACCCTCCCGGCATCCACCTCGAGGCAGCCTGGGTCACGATCGACGGAGAGCCGCCGATCGACGTCCCGCTCGGAGATCTCGAGCGCCTCGGCTGACGCAGGTGACCGCCGCGCGCGACGGTCACCGGCGATGGCGGGCCGACGACGGGCCCAGGCCGACGACGGGTCCCAGGCCGACGACGGGACGCGGTCCGGCGCGGCCGCGTCGGGACGCCGGTTCGGCTACCCTCGGTC
>JBAXFC010000094.1:0-9916 GCA_037140135.1 Chloroflexota bacterium | reverse complement strand
CTCGCCCCCGATGGCGTCACCCAGTACAAGCAGTCGCAACTGTTCCCGGGCTTGGGCGGGGCTTCGGCGCCGGGAGGCTCAACCGGCCTGTTCGATCTCAACATCACGCCGCCTGCGACGGTCGGCCAGTACACGCTGCGGCTCGACCTCGTGTATCGCGACGCGCAGCAGCGCGAGGTGTACGTGAGCGACGGCGCGACACCGTCGTTGTTCTACAGCCGCGCCAAGCACGCCCTCACCGCGGACGACACCCGCTGGACCGGCGACTCGATGATGGAGCGCGAGGAGTTCAGCATCGCGGTGACCAATGGGGCCGGCACGGCCGCAGGCTCGGTCGAGTCGATCACCCTGGGCAACGGCGACCGACTCGCCCTGAACCTCGCCGCGCCGAACGTGCGGTACAGCGGCGACGCCGGTGTCGGGTTCGCCGACCTCGTCCCTGTCGCGCTCGCGTACGGCTACGACTCCGCGAATGCTGACGGCTGCGTCACGAAATCGGTCGTGCTCAAGGCGTGCGGCTGGTACACGAACTGGGACGAGCGGATCGTCCGGCGCTCCGACACCACGTTCGACTACTTCGACGCGTCCGGCAGCCGCTACTTCGGGAGCGTCGACGGCTCCGAGCAGCTGGTTTCCGGGGCGCCGGTCCTGATCGAGCGGCCGCGCACGACCTGGGTCGACGAGAACGCGATCACGAGTTGGACCACCGGCCGCGAGGCGACCGCGACGACCACCGCCTACACGGGCAGCTGGGCGTACCGTTTCGACGGGGATGCCACCGCCTACGCCCAGACCACGTCCGGCGCACCCGACGTGTCGCTGAACCAGTACCGCTACGTCGACTTCGCCCTCCGCACGTCGAGCAACAGCGGTGTGGCCATCGTCTTCCTAGCCAAGAACGGCGCTACAGGAACCACCTACAACGTTGCATACACCGTCGGCACGAGCTTTACCGTCCCGGGTGCTGACTCCACGGACTCTGTGACGACGTCCACCCCGGTGGACACGTGGCGGTCGCCCAGCACGCACATCGACCTCCTCGCCGAGGTCCAGAGCCACACCAGCTGGGGCGCTTGGCCGGATCCCTGGACCGTGACCGGCTTCCAGGTGTACGGCAACGGCGGATCGGGCTACTACTACGTCGACTCGGTCTACTTCGAGGGCCGTCAGAGTGGCTTGTACGGGGACGCGCAGCCCGCGTGGACGACGGGCGCCGGCACGATCGCGACGACCTACACCGCCGATGTCTACTCGGGGACCTCCGCCCTCAAGGTGGTGCCGGCGACGTGGGGTACGACGGCGACCTGCTCCGACTGCAACGGCGCCAGGGGAACGGAGTACCCGTACGTCGCCTGGGCATGGAAGAAGTACGGCGGGCAGACCGCCTCCATCTCGTTCCAGGTGCAGCGCTACCAGAAGAATGATGACGGGGACTGGGTGGGGAGCGGCACGGCGAGCACATGGCCGTGGATCACCTACTACGCGGGTCCCCGGCCGCCGGAGAACGCCCCGAACGCAATCCAGGTCGCCGACGAGGTGCCCACGGAGTGGACCGTCGTGCGCCGCAACCTCGCTGCCGATGCCGGCCAGATCCTCAACTGGTACAACGATGACCCGGCCGGCAAGACCAGCAACGCCCCTGCGCCCCCGACCGCCGACCCGCTGGTCCTGCGCGGCTGGAAGGTACTGGTCCGGGACGGGTTCCTGCTCCTCGACGAGGTGCGGCCGGTCTCTCTGCCGGACGTCGGCAACGGGGCGTTCGGGGCGAACGAGTACGACCAGCCCCAGGTGTCGGTCAACGGCGTCACCGTGCCGGCCTACGACTTCGTGATCACCAACCCCGACCTCAGCCGCCACTACTTCTCGCGCGATGGACAGTTGCTGCGCATCGACACCCGCGACCGGCAGACGCTCGCGCTGGACTGGACGCGCATCGCGCTCACGACGGCGGGGCCCGCGGACTGGGAGCTCGACCGGATCCGCGCGGCGACCGACGGCACCAAGGATGCCGCCAGCGTCCAGACGTACGATCGCGAGCTCGACGTGTCGGCGAGCGGCACTGCGCCGCGCGTCGTGACCTTCACCGAGCACCTGGGCTCCATGCCAGGCAACGCGCTCACCGGGCGATCGGCGGCGTTCTACATCGACAACGTGGCGACGGCTGCCGATGTCACCCGGATCTCGACCGGCCGCGATGGGGGGTCATGTGAGGCCACCTCCAACAGCGCGGACGGCTGCCTCCACTTCACCTACACGGGCACGACGCACCGGCTGGCAAGCGCGAGCGATCCGACGTGGTCGGGCGCGCCGGGCGCGAGCCAGCGCTGGTGGGATGTCGGGTGGACCGGCACCACTCCGACCTCGATCGGCCGCCGGACCGGCGGCGCCACGACGGCGACGCCCCTGCTGACCGTCCTGACCCGGGACGCCTCGAACGGGGTCGCGACGTATCGTCAGGCGGTCGTGCAGACCCAGGCCATGCGGTCGGCCCAGGGCGGGCCGGCGGTGCAGTATCGCGAGCTCAACCCCGATGGAACCGAGCGCGTGATCTACGAGCCGCAGACGTGCACTGGCGGCTGCCCGACCCTGCCTGGCATCAACCTGAACCAGAAGCTCGTCGTCCGCCAGTTCGACGGTCTGGCCCGGATCAACACGACGACACGCTACCGCGTCAACGGGACAAGCCCCCAGATCACCGTGGAGCGCCGGGCGAGCCGCTCCGGCGCCAAGATCGACAACTTCAACGACCCGCTCACTGCCGGCCTCACGGCCTGGACCCAGTCGTCCGACCAGTTCTTCGCCTCGATGAAGGACAGCGGTGGGTCGAGCCCTGACCTGTACCGGACCGAGTTCACCTACGACGGGTTCGGTGGCACCGTCACGTCAGCCCGGACGGTCCCGAGTCCGAAGCTCGACATCCCCGCGTTCGTGCGCGGCGTCGCACCGGGCCTGGCCGGCTACTGGCGGCTGGGTGAGGCGTCTGGATCGGCCGCCGACAGCTCGCAGGCCGCGACGCTGCACCCGGGAACGTACGTCTCTGCCGTGCTTGGGCAGCCCGGGGTGCTCGTCGGTGACGGCAACACGGCAGCGAAGTTCAGCGGCACCAGCAGCTACATGGAGGTCGGAGGCTGGACCACGTCGCCGGGCAGCACATACTCGATCGGCGCATGGGTGAAGCTCGACTCCATCGCGTCCTCGGGTGCCCTGTTTTCGACGCGGTCGCCCGGGGAATACGGATTCGAGGTCAGCTTCATCAAGGATGTCGGCCTCCGGGCCACGATCGGCGACGGATCAGCGTGGATCTGGACCAACGACGACGTCAGGTACTCGTTCGAGGCCAGCCGCTGGTACCACGTGCTGTACGTCGTGCGCCCCGGCCGCTACACGGTGTACCTCGATGGCGTCCCGCTCGCGTCGCGAACTGCCTTGTCAGGGACGCCGCTCCTCACCGATGCGAACCACGCCCTGCGGATCGGGAACGGCCGGACGGGCAACCTCAGCGGCACTGTGGACGAGGTGATGCTGTGGGCGACCTCCATCCCCGACGACGCGCCGGCCCGCGTGTTCGCTGCTGGTCACCGATCCGCGCGGATCGTCACGCGGACCCTGTTCGACCGCCTCGGACGCCCCGTCGAGGTGAGCGACCAGTTCCTTGCGAACCCGGGGTTCGAGTCGGGGACGACTGGCTGGACGCTGAGCAACCCGGCCCCGACAATCGGCACCGGCGGGGACCAGGGCGCGAGCGCACTGCTCGTCGGCGGCGGCCAGACTGCATCGACCTGGGTGCAGCTCACGCCGGGCCAGACCACCCGGCTGCAGGCGTACGTCAAGGCGCCGATCGGATCGACCGCCCGGGTCGAGGCAGCCGCCTCGGCGACAAGCGGCGGATGGACCGATCTCAACCTCCCGCAGCCCGTCTACGACGGCGCTGGGGCCGCGGCAGCGTGGGACATCGTGCTGCCCCTCGACGGCACGGACGGCCGGCTGCAGATCACACTTAAGAACACCGGCAGCGGAACGGTGACGTTCGACAGCCTCGCCGTGTTCACGACCTGGGCGAAGACTACCTACACCTCGACGGCAGGTGCGAACCCAGACCGCTTCGCCGGGCTGCCGAAGTCCGTCAGGACGCTCCCCCTCAATCCGTCGGGCTCGATGCTCGAGGCTGAGACGCGCTATGCCGAGACTGTCCGGCATCCGGCAATCTTCGTGACCACGGCGATCGTGAACAAGGGCGATGGGGCGCGCAGCGACGCCGATGCCGCCGACGTCGACGGCATCACCGACATGGTCTACGACGCGTGGGGTCGGCCGACCTCGGTCACCGATCCCGACGGGGTCGTGACCACCAGCGCGTACGCCAACATGACGGACCTCACCTCGACGACCAACGCCGTCGACGACACGACCGGGTACGAGTACGACGTCGCTGGCCACCCAACCGCGAACATCCTGCCCTCGGGGGGCCGAACGTCGACGACGTACGACATCTTCGGCCACCCTGACCAGGAGACGGCTGCGGACGGCGTCGTCACCCGCCACACGGGCGACGTAGATGCGGCCGGCATCTTCGCCGTGGGCTACGAGGATCGCGTCGTGGCGAACGAGGTCCCGGGCTCGCCCGGCGGTGCCGCGTCGCCCGACAACATCGCCACCTTCCAGGCCCGTGACGCGCTCGGCCGCGTGGTCGAGACGATGGTCGACGGGGGTGGGCCGGCAGCCACCAGGGCGACGGCAGCGTTCGATCTACTTGGCAACACGACCGTGAGCACCCAGTTCGAGGGCGTGAACGGCAGCGGTGCTTCGCGCACGACCACGTCCTCCTTCGAGGCTATCTCCACGACGTTCGAGGGATCCGACGTCACCCTCGTGCGCTCCGCTCCGACGGGCACGAAGTTGCCGATCGAGCCCGGTGCCAGTGCGCCCGACTGTCCGGCCGCCGGCGGCGGCAAGTGCAACGAGGTTCAGGTCCTCGATGCTGCCGGACGGGTCGTCCGCATCTACGACGCCTACGGCCACGAGACGCGCATCGAGTACGACCTCGCGGGCAAGCCCCTGCGGACCATCACCAACTACGCCGACGGCGTTCCCAGCGCGGGCGAGTCGGACACCGATCTCCTGACCTCCGTGACGTACACGATCTCTGGATTGCCCGTCGCGACGATCGACCCAGCCGGGCTGAAGACGGTCGCGGAATACGACAACCTCGGCCGAGCGACACGCATCAACTCGTATGACAAGGACGCCTCGGCCGTCTACGCGTCGCGGACGGTCTACACCCACTCGGGCAAGACGCTCATGGCGAGCGGTCCCGATGCGCCCAGCCGCACTGACGTCCAGCGCGCCTGGACGCGGACCGTCTACGACATCGCGGGCCGGGCGACACGAACCCTCGAGAACGTGGACTGGTCCGGGACCCAGTCGATGATCGTGGACAACTTCGAGGACCGCGACATCGGCGCGCGGGAGCTCCTGGCCCGCGACCGCCTCGTCTGGAGTCCCGACGCGACGGGCGCCTTGACTGGCGGAGCGACAGCTACCGCGGCCGACCCGGACTTCCACGCCGTGCCCGCGCGCACCGGACGCGGCCGTCTGCGGGTCACGACGACAGCTACCGCGAACCAGGGTGTCTCGCTCATGCTGCCGGACACGCTCATCGGCGGCGCGACGTACACCGCGAGGATCCACGTGCGGACCGACGGTGGCGCTGTGCCGACACTGGCGGTGCAGTTCGCGAACGACGCCGGCACCCTCGTCGGCACCCCGGGATCGTCCGGCACCGTAGGCCCAGCCTACGTGGACCTGACCGCGTCCTGGCCGGTGCCGGCCGGCGGCGCAACGGGTGTCCGCCTCCTGATCCGCAACACGGACGCGGTGGCATCGACCTGGTTCGTCGACGATGTCACGATCTGGAACGCGACCCAATGGGCGGACGCGTCGTTCACGGGGTCACGCGCCCTGGGGATCCCGGTCTCGGAGACTGTCTACGACGCCGCCGGCAGGGTCGCGGAGACGATCGCCGCGCCTGGGATTCCCGGGGATGCGGGGATGGTGACGGGATCGGCCTACGACCCTGCGGGCCGGGGCACGATCGTGACCGCCAACGAGTCTCGCGGCTATGCCGCCGCGCTCGCGTCGGGCTCCCCATCCAGTGTGGTCGCCTACTGGCCCCTCGACGACCTCGGCGGCGCCGTCCGTGACCTGGCCGCCGCCAGGGACGGCTCGGTCACCGGCCGCGTCGGCCGCGGCGTCGCCGGAGGTGTCGACGAGGCGCGAACCGCCTACCGGTTCGGCGACGGAGCGGGCGGCTATGCCACCGTGCCCTACAACAAGTCGACGTGGGGACTCGCCACGGCGACCTCCCTATCGATGGAGGCGTGGTTCCGAACCGGCGCGACCACCGGCAAGCGGACGATCGTGCGCAACAGCCACTACGGTCTCGGTTTCTGGCTCGCACTCAACGGGAGTGCCCTTGAGGCCGTCGTCTACACGAGCGCGGGGCAGGCGATCGTGACCACGCCTGCCACCTCCTTCACGGACAACCGCTGGCACCACATCGTGGGTGCCTACGACGGAGCGTCGCTCCACCTCTACCTCGATGGCGTCGACAAGGGCTCGTACGCCAGGATCGGATCCCTGAACACGTGGGACGACTTCGTCGCCATCGGGGCGCTTGACACCGGATCCGAGCCCTGGGCAGGCGACCTCGATGAGGTCGCGCTCTACCGGGTGGGCCTGACGTCGACGGCCGTGCAGGCCCACTACACGAAGGGCCGCGCCTCGGACGACGCGACGAACCTCACGTCGCGCACCGCCTACGACGCCCTCGGGCGGGCGACGCAGAGCTGGGACCCGCTCGGGCGCGAGACGCGCCACGAGTACGACCGCCTCGGCCGCACGACGAGGACCGTCCAGAACTACGCCAATGGCACACCGACTGATGCCACCGGCGCGGCGAGCGACGATGACGTGACCTCCACGTTCGCGTACAACGCGCTCGGTGAGCTTCTCGCCTACTGTCCGGCGAGGAACGTCCTTGCGGACGAGTGCGACCCGACCTCCGCCACGACCACGTCGCTCGCCTACCGGTCCGGCTGGCACTGGGCGTACGACGCCCTCGGCCGGACGGTCCGCCAGGCGCCGCCGATCGTGAGCGAGACGGGCGGCGCGGGCAACCTGGCAGTGCGCGAGTGGGTCTATGACGCCGGCGGCCTGCTGGCCGCGACCCGGGACGTCTGGGACGGCTTCGGGACGGCGGGGAACGTCTGCGCAGGGCAGGACAGCGCCTATCGGTACTCGGCCACGCCGGTCTCGGCCTACGACCAGACTGGCCGGCTCAAGGTCGCGCGCACGTACGACTGTGCCACCGGTACGGCCGTGGAGAAGGTCCGGACCGAGGTCAGCTACGGACTGTTCGGACCGACCGCGACCGCGAGCTACCTCGACGGCTCGAGCACGGCCGCCGACACCCTGACCCAGTCCTACGATCCGGCCGGGCGCGAGAACCAGATCGTGCGGACGCCCGGCAATCTTGTCCTCTCCGATCTCGACTGGAATGCCCGTGGCCTCGCATCGGGCCGCACCGACTACGACAAGAACGGCGCCATGATGAGTGGCTACGCCTTCGGCTACGACTACGCCGGGCGGCAGCTCTCGATCGCCACGGGATCCGGGACCGACCTCCTGGGCGGGACAGCCCGCTGGTCGTACCGCCTCGACGGGCTCCTGGCGGGGCGGACGTGGCCCGGCACGACGCCGGCGGCCTCGGTCAGCTACGACGGCGCGAAGCGCCCGACGGCGCTGACCGTCGGAACGGTCGCGTCCTTCACCAAGAACTACGACCGGGCCGGCAACACCCTCACCGAGGGCCGGACGATCCGGGCCGCCGGCTCCGGCACGAATGGCAGCATCAACCAGGTTTTCACGTACGACAAGCTCGACCGGCTGCTGTCGGCAGCCTTTGAGGGATCAGCGGCCCAGACATACGAGTACGACCTCGACGGCAACCGTGTCAAGGCTGGCTCGGGCACCTTCCACTTCACCCGCGCCGACCAGTTGCTCGACGGCCCGAACGGGACGTTCGCCTACGACCACTACGGCAACCTCAGCACGAACCGCGAGAGCGGCACGGACACCGTCACCTACGGCTACGACCTCGCCGACCGCCTGACCGCGATCACGGTCGGGGGCACCACCGCCACGATCACGCTCGACGCGTACGGCCGGATGCGGACGCGCGCCGTGGCGGGTGGCAGCACGACGACCTACAGCTACGTCGCCGGCAGCGAGACCGTCACCAGCATCGATGACTCGTCGGCCTCGGGCGTCGATCTCGCCTCGGTAGTCACCGCATCCGGCGACCGGATCCTCGCCAAGCAGACCGCCCCCACCACCGCCACCGGCTGGCTGCTGCCCGACCTCCACGGCAACGTGGCCGCAGCCATGAGCACCGCAGGCTCGATCACGGCGGCGATCAGGTACGACGGCTTCGGCCAGGTCGTGGGCACCCCGTACGCCGCGGGGGCGCCGTCCATGGCCTGGCGCTACCAGGGCCGCCTCGACGTCCAGGCCGGGATCACCACCTCGGCCCCCGCCCTCTACGACATGAGCGCCCGCAACTACAGCCCCGGGCTCGGCGCCTTCACCAGCCTCGATTCGGTCATGGGCTCCGCCCAGGACCCACGCTCCATGAACCGCTACCTGTACGCCGCGGCCAACCCGTGGACGATGGTGGATCCCACCGGGCACGCCGGCTGCCCGAGCAACGGCGCCAAGTGCCCCAACAGCAATGGCAGCAAGGTGGTGGTCGTCGGGGAAGACGGGAAGGCCCAGGTGATCTCCACCAGCACCACCGGAGGTGGTGACAGCACCAAGCCGGACGAGCCAGTCATCAAGCTGCCGGGCAGCTGGTGCGACCCCAGCGTGACGTTCGTTGCACTGAGCTCCACCGACTCCAGCCTTGTCGTCTTCAACACCCAGACGCACCAGGCTTGCGCCTTCGGACACGTCGGCGACCCGAAGTACTGCGTCACCTTCAACGCGAACGGGATGAGCCTGGCGGACGAGGTCTGGAGAGACCCCGCAACTGGGCTGTACTACACCGAGCTCGGGGTGGACAGTCTGAATGGCGCCGAGCTTGATGACTGGGTGCTCAGTATCGCCATCGGCCTGATGATCGCCGCTCCAACGGTGCTCCTGGCGGCGGCGACCGAGGAGGCGTCGACCGGACGACTCGATGATGACATCCAGCTCCTATCGGCGGGCGCGACCGGCAGCCAGGCCGTACAGCGAAGCTTGAACCTGTTCCCGACCACGCCCGGTTGGGGCATGACGCTGGCGCATCTGGAGAAGCATTTCACTGGGTTGGGAGCCCTTTCGTTGCGGGGCATCGATCCTGGAGGGTCGATGTCGCAGTGGATGTCCTACATCCGCGAACTTGCAGGCCGAGAGGCTACAGTGACTCGCGCTGACGGGGTTCAGGAGATCATCGGTCAGTTCCCGAGAGCCGACGGCAATGGAACGTTCACACTCGGGATCAGGATCCTCTCGGCAGCCAATGGCACCTTTGACCTCATCACTGTGCTCACGAAGCAGTAGGCGGTGTTCGGAGTGTATGTCTGCCCCGTTTGCGCGTACGCGGGCCTTGAATTGCCGCCATACAAGATGTGGCCGCCGCCTTCCGGCTTGCCACTTTCGCCGCCGTACTACGTGCAGTTGGGCGACCCCTCCTACGAAGTCTGCCCACAATGCGGTTATGAGTTCGGCAACGATGATGACCCTGGGACGGCGTCTCCCACGTCCTTTGAGGAGTACCGCAGCGACTGGGAGGCAGCTGGTCGCAATTGGTTCAGCGCATTGAGGCCGCGTCACTCGCCGTGACGGTGGGTCTGTCGACCGTGCGGATCAGTCTCTGACA
>JBAXFC010000093.1:0-9928 GCA_037140135.1 Chloroflexota bacterium | reverse complement strand
CGGGGCCGGGGCCTTCGGTGTAGGAGGCGCCCTCCGGTTCCGGGCCGGACGACACCGGCCCGTCGGCCTCGGGGCCGGGGCCTTCGGTCGCGCCGGAGGCCTCAGGCCCCTCGGAGTCCGGCGCCTGGTCGGCGATGGCGCCCTCGTCCGTGCTCGCAACCTCGGAGGTTGATCCCTCTCCCACCGTCTCGTCGTCGTTCTCCTCCCGCTGGACCGGCGCCACCACCTGGCGGCTCAAGGGCGGACGAGGTGGCACAGCGGAGGCCGATCGCAGCAGCCCCACGACGGCCCCGTTGCCGGCGAGGCCCTGGAGTTCCATCAGCGCGCTGTCCGGCCACCCGGCGGATGCCGGGTCCAGCCCGGAGCGGACGCCACGACGGGCGTCATCCTCCAGTCCCAGGCCGGGCGCCCGGTCTCGGCCCACGCGCTGACGGGCGGCGGCGGTGAAGCTCACCGGCAGATGCTCCCACGCGCACACCGGCAGTCAACGCCTGCGGAACGCTTCTGCCCCATCGGGCAGCGGGCGCGCCGGGCCTGCGTCAGCGGCCGACCCCCGGCAACCGATGGAACGCCCGGGTCCATCCTCGAGATCGGCCGCTCGACGCTGCTCGTGCCCTCGCCCGGCGGGCTGCTATCCTTGCCACCCGCGACGGTCCCGTCGCGACGCGCGCGCCTGTAGCTCAGCGGATAGAGCGTCGGCCTCCGGAGCCGAAGGTCGCAGGTTCGAATCCTGTCGGGCGCGCCAACACCATAGTTTTTCGCGGGCGACCCCTGCTCGGGAGAACTGGGACCTCAACCTCCTGTGGCAGCACTGCTGCAAGACCGTAGGCATACGCCTCTGGCGTTAGCCGCACGTGCAGGAACTCCTCCCCCCGAACCAGGACCTCGGAGTACACGGACTGCATCAGATGTGCCCGGGACCTGGTCTTCGCAATCGCCCAAGAGGCCGCGAAGTGGCGGATGTACGCGATCGCTCGGGCGAGGTCAACATGCGCAGCGACCACGCCCGCCTCGGCCGCCGCCTCGGTGCGGAGCTTGGCCATCTCGTCAATCAGGTCCCGCTCTGAGATCCGTCCCGTCGCGAACGCCTCAGCCAGCTGGCGTCGACGGCGCTCAGCGGCCCGAGTGTCCGTTGAGAACCGGGGTGAGCTCGAGACTTCGAGGTCCTCTGCAACGGCCTTCGTCGTCTCCTCGTCCAGGCGGATCCCCGAGAGCTGCGCCTCGAGCGGGGCCAGCCATGTCTCGCTGGACCAGATCTTCTTGGTAACGCCGTGAGCGCACGGCTGCAGGACGTGGAGGCGGCGATGCTTGCCCTCCATCATCCCCGACGAGCGGTAGGCCGAACCGCAGACGCAGGTGACCAGGCCACGGAGCGCGTCCGGACGATCGGGATCGCGCCGCCCGCCACCACGTGTGCGCGCGGCCATCAGCTCCTGTACACGGGACCAGAGCAAGTCGTCCACGGGCGGGTCGCTGCGCCAAGGCGCCTCGGTGCGGTCGCCCTTGCGCTGGACCCAGCCGTTGTAGATCGGGTTCTTGAGGATGTCGTTGACCGTGCGATCGTTCATGTCGCGGGAGCGCGCGAGCTCCTCGATCGACACGTCGCCCGCGGCGTACCCAGCGAACAGCGCCACAGCATCCTCGATGGACTCCGGGTCGACCTCGAGAGTCCTGGGCCGCTCTGAGGTCCGGCGGAACCCAAGTGGCGCGAACCCGCCCGGGTCCGAGAGCCGCCGGTACTTGGCGGCGTAGCCCTCGCGGATCCGCTTTCCGAGGCGCCGGCTGTAGGCCTCGGCCTCGACCGTTTCGCGGGCCCAGGCCTCCCACTCGTCCTCGTCGGACGACAGCACGCGCTCGTCGCAGAACAGGATCGATGCACCAGCTGCGTGGAGGTCGTGCTGCGCGTTCACCGCGGTCCGCAGGTTCCGGGCGAAGCGGGACACATAGCCGACGAGCAGGACGTCGTAGTCGCGGCCCGCCCGCGCCACCATCTCCTGGAACTGCGCCGTGGACCCGACGGTCCGACCGGAGTGGGCGACCTGCCACTCGATGCCCGTGTCGACGAGGTCCCACCGCCGGACCGCGCGATCCTGCTGGTCGCGCTGCGCCTCCGGGCCGTAGTTGTCGTATTGCCCGCGGGTCGACTCGCGGATCCAGCGCGCGGCTCGGAGCCCTCGAAGGTCCTCGAGGGCTCTAGGCAGGCGTTGGGTCGTTGGGTTCGCCATCAGGTGTGTTCGCTGCGGGTGGGCCTGGGATTGTAGGCCTGCTAACGCTGGATTCCGAGCCGATTGTGTTCAATGCATCGGCCTCCATGGCATCGCGGATCACCTGGGCCAACGCGTGGATCAGCGCGGACCGCGGCCGCGGAGTCACCATTGGCGGCGGTCCGACCACGGGCAGCGAGACCCGTCGATAGCCACTGCGGTCGATCAGAGCGACCTCTTGGACCCGCTTGGCCGCCACGTCCCGAAGGGCCTAAGGTTCGAGCGGCACCGGGTGCTCTCATCCTGCATTTCCTCGCTCCTCGATTCTCATCATCGCGCTCGATGGGTCGCTCCTCGTGTGCCATCAGGGCGAGCGCGGAACCTGTACGCAGGATCGGTGCTGATGCTAGGAACATCAACGTTGCGGTGTACTGGATCGTGTACGTATCTGGCACCACAGGAGGTTCACGGCATCAGGAGCCAATGAGGTTGGTCGGGCCGAGAGGGGTACCCCCTCCCTGGACGCTGCGATCGCCCAGCTTCCTGATGGTCAACGCCACGCCGCGGCAGACGTCGGTGCCCCTCGAGCTGGTCCGCAGCGCATGACGCGACGGCCGCCCCGGCCCGCCGAACGCGCCACCGACCGCGAGGTCCGGGTGGTCGAAGCCGTCCTCGTCGCCGGGTCGGAGAAGGCTGCCGCACACCGACTCGACCTGTCGCACTCGACCGTCAAGCCCCACCCAGCGAACGCGCGGTCTAGGGTGGGGGCGGAGACGACGGCGCAACTGGTCTGGATCCTGGCCGAGCGGCTGCCAGCAAGCCCGCGACCCACGCGAGAGCTTGCGGACTGCCGCCTGAGATGTCCGACCGCGACATCGCTGCGCGCTCACCGGTTGGCGTACGGACCAAGAAGTGACCGAGAGCTGCATGTGCGTTACCGACGATCGTGACGGGACCGCTCTTCGTTTGCAGTATCACTTCGGTGCATTCGTTCGGGTCAGGAGTCAACTCTGCACCTCCGTCGCATCGCTACCTCAGTGGGTTCGGGAAGTTGTTGTCAATGGCCGTGCGATGGGGCCGTCGAGCCGCTCCCACGTTAGGTGGATGATGTCGGCAAGTACCGCCCCCAGTAGTCACGCATAGATCGCTCGAGCAGAACGAGGTCCTCCCGCTCAAGGGCGACGAGCCGAGGGAGCGCGGTGATGTACAGGGCAATGGCCGCCCGTTGCTGGCTCGTGAAAGACGCGAAGATCGAATGGTAGTGGACTCGGAACTCCCTGCTCGGTGAAAGCATTTGAAGCGTGCCGATGATGGTCAGGCTCGCGTATTCATCGGCGCGCTGGTCGCCGTCGTAGTTGTCGAGGAGCCACAGGAGAAGAGCTGGAAGGTAGTAGCGGACCCCTTCAGCGTCGAGGTACGCGACTCGGTCGCGGCGCAGCTCATCCGGAGGGATGCGCTGCCAGTCGTCCGTGACTTCTGACGCTGGCAGCTGGTCAAAGACCAACTGGGTGAGCGCGTCGCCGAAGTCATCTTTGGCCGCCGCCTGACGAAGGCTGAGACCCGACCCAAGACGTACCCCGGCAAAGGCCTCCCGGATCCGGGATCTTACGACGTCTCGATCCAGCTCCAAGGGAGTCCCTCCAAGTCTGGCCGCACAGCACCGAGCAGCCCAAACCCCGTTGGTGTCCTGACCTGCGAACTCGACCCAGGTGGCTGCTGACCATCGTGCTGTCGTCTCGGCCCCGGCCGGGCTCGCAGCGGCACGGGGTGGCGGCGGAAGAGAATGAGCGCGGTCAGGACGCTAGTAGGCCACGACCAAGATCCCCCCTGCTTGGTAGAGCCACGCCAGCGCCCAGATGACCACGGCACCGGCGCCTGTGATGATCCCCGGCAGGACCCATCCGGGATGCCCTACACCCCCTCCTCCGCTCCCGGTGGCCCCAAGTGGCTTGTAAGTGCGCGGAATCCCAGTTGTCGCTGCTTTCCAAGCGCCGGCCGGGACCTTCATCCCAGCGCCCGAGGGCGGTGGGCCGCCACAGTTGCGACGAACGAATTCGTAGAGTCGACGAAGCAGACCGCGCCTCCACCCCTCGTACTGTATTCGCTCGCCAATGAGCGTTCTCCCCCAGACAAGGCCGCCGAACCGCATTCGTCCTGCGTCCTCACGCAGTTCGTCGGCTCGGTCCTGGAGTTCGCGGTAGAACCGCTCGATCTCCTTGCGCAATTTGGAGCAGTCGACCAAGTCAGAGAGTCCGAACGTGCCGCACGCGTCAGTTCTCGTAACCGGGTTCTCCGCGGCATACGCGTAGAGATTCGCCTCGGCCCGCGCCGGGTCCGGCTGGAGGAAGCGCCCGAGAGCCGGGCTGTAGTGGCGCGCGTGCATGTAGTAGAGGCCAAGTCCGAAGGCGTTGTCCCACTGCACATCGTGCGCGCCGACGTAGAGGAAGCTGAAGCCGAGATCCCCGTAACCGTTGTGGGTGGCGGTGGTGGGCGTGCCCCAGGTGCTGTAGGTGTAACTGTTGGCGAGCGTGAGGCCGCCGCCCGACTCCTCGCGCCAGAGCCCGGTGGCATCGCCGTGGCCGTTCCAGGCGACGAGGTAGACGGTGCCGGTCGCGCACTCGGGGTCGCAGACCTGGACGATCCGCCCCGTCTCGTCGGTGGCGTAGGTGCGGGTGACGGTGCCCCCGACCGACTCCGCAACGACCGTGTCGCCCGCGTAGCGCAGGTCGGTGGCGACCGTAGCAGGACTGGCGGCGGGGTCGGTGGTTGTGATCCGGGTGCGGTGGCCATCGCCGTCGTAAAGGTAGTCGACACGCTGGATCGAGCCGCTGCAACTCGTGCTCCGGCACGCGCTGACCAGGCGACCGTCGGCCTCGTAGATGAACGTCCAGCTGACGCCGTTGTCGGTGAGAGTCGCCGTGCGGCCGGCGTCGTCATAGGTGACCGAGCAGGTCGGGTTCGAGCAGCTGTCGAGCTGGCCGTCCGTGGCGTAGGAGAAGGTGCGAGAGCCGTGGACCGGCGTGCCCGTTGGAGCGCCCGCCGAGAGCCGGTTGCCGGCGTCGTCGAACGTGTACACCTCGTCTGGCGAGCCGGCGCACGGGGTGCTGGCGTTCGAGGCGATCAGCTGGTTGCGCGGGTCGTAGCAGTAGGTTCGGGTGGTAGCCGTGCCGCCGGTGGACGACTCGGTGACCGAAATCCGGTTGTCGTTGTCGTCGTACCCGTATGAGGACGAGCCGGCGGGTGTGACCGTGCCCGTGCAGGTGTCGGTACCGGCGCTGACAGCGCACTGCTGGTGCGTGATGGTCGCCAGGCGGTGCCGGGCGTCGTACGTGTAGAGATCCTGGCCCTCGGCGTCACGTCTGCCCTGGGCGTCGTAGTGGGTCGCCAGGTAGAAGGCGCTGATCTGGAAGTTGTGGAGCGGGTCGTAGGTCGTGGTGGCGGCCGTCGACGCTCCGCCGATGCGCGTGGTCTGGCTGATCCGCTGGTTCTGCGCGTCGTAGACCGTGGAGCTGGCCGTGGCGGGCTGCGGGTTCGCGAACGCCGTCACCGCGTCATGGCACGCCTCGGCCGGTGTCGAGGACCACGTGCACCGGTCCACGGGGTTCCCCGAAGGGTCGTAGGTCGTCTTGGAGGTCGAGCCGTCCGAGCGGACCTCCGACACGACCTGGTCCAGCGGGTTCAGAGAGTACGTCGAGGTCGTGGTCGTGCCTGCCTGCTTGCCCGTCGTGCTCAGGGTGTTTCCGGCCGCATCATAGGTGTGGGCCTCCGGCTCGTTGGCCGTGTCCACGTGGCGCAGGGTGAGACGGCCGAGACCGTCACTGGTGACCGTCGTCGTGACCGGGGTGCCGCCGGAGCAGGTGCCGGAGGCCAGTCCCTCGATCGTCTGGGTCGCAAGGTCGCGGTAGTCGTACGCCGTTGTAGTGCACGTGAACTCGTCGTCAGTGCGGACTGTCCGGCCGCCGAGGTCGTAGCCGGTGGCGGTCGTCTGGAGGCCGCCGGTCGTGAGGACCGTCCGGCGCCCGAGATCGTCGAAGCCCGTGGTCGTTGCGGTTGCCGCGTCGGGCGAGCTACCCACGGCCTCGGTGACCTGGAGCGTCTGCCCGAGCGTGTCGTAGACGTACTCAGTCCGGCCCGGGTCGTCGCCTCCAGCCTGGTCGTTGGCCTGCACGGCGTCCTCCGACCAGTCCGGCCGGCCGGCGGCATCGTATTGGCTCCGCCCGGTCACGCGTGGGGCTGCTGCTGTGCCGGAGCCGTCGTCATCCTGGTAGCTCTCGATGACCCGCTCGACCGCGTCGAACGCGGTGGCGACGACGACTCCATTCGCGTCCGTCGACATGAGGATGTCCCCGAACTCGTCCATGGCCGAGGTCGTGGTGCGGCACCCGGGCGCCGGCGAGCAGTCGCTGACGGTGGGTGTCGTCGGCTGGCGCGTTGTGAGCTGCAGGCCCAGGGGATCGTATGCCGCCCGGCTGATGAAGTCGTCCGGGCCGAGGCTCGTGCTCTTCGCTGTCTCGACCGCCCGGCGCGGGTCGGCCGTGGAGACGCGGTTGCCCGCGGTGTCAGAGGTGAAGGCGGTGGTGACGTCGGTCCGGGCGCCCGTGGTATTGGGGGTGACATCGTCGCCCAGGCTCGTCACCTGGCCGTTCGCGTAGTTGCGGATCTCGGCGGTCTGGTTGCCGAGGCCGTCGAAGGTCCAGCCGGTGGCGGCCTGGTCGAGTGGGGTGCCCGAGGCGTCGTAGTTGGCACGCGTCTCGCGGACGCGCTGGCCGCAGGTGGCGCCGCCCGCGCAGTCGGTGTCGTACTGGTAGCTGGTGGTGACGTCCTCGACGTTGCCTGCCGCGCCGCCAGCGGCACCGTCCTTGTAGTTGTCGATCCGCTTGAGCAGCACGGGCGACGTGCCCGCCAGGGTGCACGAGGCGTCGTAGCAGAAGCGGGTCACGGTCCGGATGGAGGCGGAGCCGTCGAGCGCCGTGATCGTCTGCGTGACGTCGTTGTTCGCGTTGTACGTGTGGTCAGTGGTGCGGTGGGTGGACGCGGTCAGGGGCTCCGTCATGCGCGAGACGAGGCCCATCGAGCTTCCGACGTACGTGTACGAGGTTGCGACGTTCTGGTCCGGCGTGGCATCGGCCGGGACCCCGGTCCCGACGTAGTTCGCCGTGACCGAGGCGGGCTCGACCGGGTAGCTCGCGTCGTACGCCGTCCGCTCCTCGATCCAGGTCGAGGTGCCCAGGAGGCGCTTGACCGAGGTGGCCCGGCCGTACGGGTCCGTCTGCGAGGCGAGGGTGTAGACGGTGGTGGATGCCGGGGTGCCGGCGCGGATGACCTGGGTCTGGCCGACGGCGCGGATCAGGGCGGCCGTGGCGGGATGCGTGAACTGCGCCGAGCCGCCGGCCGCGTCGGTGACGCTGGCGACGTCGGCGCCGCTGTAGGAGACGGCCGTGGTGACGGCTCGCGTGCCGGTGCCCAGGGCACCCGCGACCAGGGTCTCGTAGGTCTGGGTCTTGGTGACCTGGGTGACCATGCCGCCGGCGACGGTGAGACGCGTGGCGTGGGAGTCCGTGGGCAGCGATCCGGGACAGGAGCCGGACTGGTATGCGTATGCGCCATCCGTCCAGCCGCTCAGGCTCGAGCCCGAGTAGTACAGGCACGTCTTGCGCCGGAGGCCGGTGGCCGTGGCCTGCACGACGCCGCCCGAGACGTACGCCCAGTCGGTGATCGAGGTCGGCAGGTTCGAGCCGTCGTACGCGAAGTCGATCGTGCGGCCCGCGGCGGTGTCGGTGATCGTGCTGATCCGGCTGGTGCCCGAGACGTAGGCCAGCGTCACCCCGTTGCCGAAGCGGTCCTGCTCGCGCGTGAGGAGGCCCTCGGTGCCTGCGACCGTGAAGGTGTCCGTGGACTGGTCGCGGTACGTGAGCGTGAAGGAGGTCGTGCCGTTCTTGACGAGGTTCGCGTAGAGCGCGGGCGGCCGCGTGTACGTCGTGGTCGACCCGTTGACGACGGGTGCCGTGAACGTGAACCGGGCACCCGTGCCATCAGTGAAGGTGACGGTGCCGCCGGCGTTGACGGTGAGGCGGCGCTGCATGTCGAGGCGCCAGCCCGGGCCGAACCCGACACTGCCGCCGTCCTGGCTGTTGTAGACGAAGTTGACCGACACCGAGCTGCCCCGGATCGGCAGGGACACGACCGGGTGCCGGAGCACGACGTTGCCGGAGCCCGTGCTCACAGCGAGGCTGTCGCCGGCGCCGAGATCCCAGGACTCGGTGCCCAGGTGGCCCTGGAGCCCGAGCACGCCCGACGTGTCGGTGCGGATGCTGCCCGAGGTGGTCGACCCAGCGTTGCCGTTGAGGTCCGTCGCACTGAACACCCAGTGGTAGCAGGTGTTCAGCTCGAGGCTCTGGCCAATGAGCTGCGCGGTGGTGGCGGTCCCGGTGGCCGGGCTGCCGTCGTTGCTCCAGGTGCCGCACGCGGTGCCCGACCAGGCGGCCTTCTGGCGCTGGAGGCTCCAGCCCGACGCGTTGATGCCGGCGACGTTGTCGTCGGGGGTGAAGGCGACGGTGTAGAAGGCCGACGGAACGACGACCGGGCCGACGACTGCCGGGGCGGTGAAGTTCGGTACAGGAGGCGTCGCATCGTACGTGACAACCTGGACCGGGCTCGCCCCGAAACCGTCGAGGTCGATCGGGTCGCAGTTGTTGCCGGGCCGGTTGTCGTCGGCGCTGCCGAACCCCTGGGCGGCCGTCCCCTCGCCCCCCTTGCTCGGGGCGGCGCCGTAGTAGGGGGTGATGTCGCAGTCGCTGTGGGCGAAGCTGATGTCGCCCTCGCTGTTGTGGTTGCCGTCCTGCTGGTACACCCGCTCGGCGGAGAGCGTGGTGGTGAGCTTCTGTGCGGTGTCGGTGGACGGACAGGTCGTGGTGTCGTTGGCCTTGAGGTAGTCAGTGGAGCCGACACCCCAGTTGCAGGCGACGCTCGTGCTGTTGATGAGCGTGCCCCACTGGAACTTGCCCTTGGTCGGGGTCGTGTTCCACACGAGCCCGCTGTAGCGCCGGTAGAGCGTGCAGCTCCAGGCGGCGTCCACGTTGCTGATCCAGCCGTAGACCGATGGGCTCGTGATGCGACCGGCCGTCGATGGCGTGCCCGAGTTCACGAGTTGCTGGGTGAGCTTTCCCGTGAAGGACGCGTTGCTCGCGCAGTAGCTGGCGAGCGCGGTCTGGGGGCCTAGGTTGAAGGGGAGCGGCAGGGTGAACGGGGTTTCGGGAGCAGTGTCCGAAGCAGGCCGGGCGACCGGTGCCGCCTCGAGGCCGAGCCCTGTGACCGTGAGGGAGACCGAGAGGAGGAGCACCCGAAAGCGCGGCAGCACGCGGCGGCTCATCGGGTCGCCCCGGGGGTCGCGGAGGCAGCGGCCGTCGGATCGGGCGCCGGCGTTGTGGGCGGCGGCGCGGTCGGATCGGGAGCCGGGATTCCCGCCGCCGAGGCGTAGTCGAACGTGATGACGGTGGTCACGAGCAGGTCGACGTCGGTCATGCGCGTGTTGCGCATGACCGCGGTGAGCTGGGCGATCCGGCCCTGCTCGTCGAAGGCGAACGACAGGGGTTGCGCGAACACGGTGAACGACGCGGCATCGGTTGCCATCAGTCCGGGCGCGTCGGCGACGGCGCCGGTCGCGGTCACGGTCGGGAGGGAGCGGCCGGCCAGCAGGGTGGGCGTGGCGGCGACCGGCTTGGCTG